>SYAL01000028.1 GCA_005787585.1 Bacteroidota bacterium | reverse complement strand
ATTTACAGGAAATAAATTTGAATTTAGAGCTGTTGGATCTTCTGCAAATTGTGGTGGACCAATGACTGTTCTCAATGCCATTATTGCAGAACAATTAACTAAATTTAAAAAAGAAGTAGACTCACTAATAGATAAAAAAATTGAGAAAGATGAGGCTATTTTTCAAGTACTTAAAAAATATATTATTGATAGTAAAAGCATACGTTTTGAAGGTAACGGATATGGAGATGAGTGGAAAACAGAAGCTAAGAATCGCGGATTAAATAACATCTCTTCTACTCCTGGTGCTTTAGAAGCTATGATTTCGAAAAAAACACTACAGATGTATAAATCGCAAGGTATTTTGAATCATCGCGAACAGGAAGCGAGATATGAAATTAGTTTAGAAACATATACTAAAAAAATTCAAATCGAATCTCGTATTATTGCCGACATGGTTAATAATCAAATTATTCCTGCGGCTTTAAATTATCAAAAAACATTAACCGATAATGTTTGTGGGCTAAAAACGATTTTTTCGGCAGACGATTTTAAAAAAATAGCCTTCACCCAATTAGAATTAATAAAAGAAATTAGTGAACATATTTCTATCATAAAAAAATCTTGTGATGAAATGACAGAAGCACGAAAAAAATCAAATACATTAGATTCAGGAAAAAAACAAGCCCATGCTTATTGTGATAAAGTAAAACCATATTTCGAAATTATTCGACTTAATGTTGATAAACTTGAAAACATTGTAGATGATGCAACATGGCCATTACCAAAGTATAGAGAAATGTTATATTTAAGATAAACTATGCTAATACTACTTAAATTTATATATCCTATTTTTTTAGATTGAAATGAAAAATGATGAAAAAATATCTTCATTTAGTTTATTAAAAAAACTTTGTGCCATTCCTGCTACAAGTGGTAACGAATTAGCTATGAAAGAATTTCTTTTAAATTATATTAAAATAAATTCAAAAAACTGGAAACATCAACCTAAAATTATCTGCGGTAATGGATTTCAGGATAATATTATGTTAATTTTCGGAAAACCTCGTACTGCTTTATTTGCTCATATGGATAGTATAGGATTTACCGTACGTTATGGCAAACAATTAGTAAAAATAGGTGGACCCTCAATTAAATCAGGATATAAATTAATTGGAACAGACCAAAAAGGGAAGCAAGAGGTAAAGTTAAAATTAATAAAAAATAAACAAATAGGCTTGATTAAGCTTGAGTATACAGGAAAAAGAGATTTTGAAAGAGGAACCGAATTAATTTTTAAACCAAATTGGCGCGAAACTTCCGAATATTTACAGTGTTGTTATATGGATAACCGTTTAGGTATTTATACAGCTTTAAAAGTAGCTGAAAAAATAAAAAATGGTGCCATCGTTTTTAGTACCTGGGAGGAACATGGTGGAGGAAGCGTTAGTTATTTACAAAAGTATTTACATGAAAAATACAAAATACAACAAGCTTTAATTTGTGATATTTCTTGGATTTCAGATGGGATTAATTTTGCTAAAGGCCCTGTAATAAGTATGCGCGATAGTCTTATTCCTCGAAGAAGTTATATTAATAAAATTATTTCGATTGCAAAAAAAAATAGTTGTGCTTATCAATTAGAAATTGAAGGAAGTGGTGGGAGTGATGCAAAAGAATTACAAATGGCAGAATATCCATGGGATTGGTGTTTTGTTGGAGCTGCAGAAGAAAATGTTCATACCCCAGATGAAAAAGTACACAAAAAAGATGTGGAAGGTATGATTTTATTATATAATGTATTAATGAAAGAGCTTTAAAATAAAATTAATTTCATAAATCAAAAAAATAATCTAAATAATCTAAGAAATTTTAATTATTTATAATTATGTCAATTATCGGAATTATTCCTGCTCGTTATTCTTCAAGTCGATTTCCGGGTAAACCTTTGGTAGAAATAAATGGTAAAACAATGTTGCAACGTGTTCACGAACAAACCAAGAAGGCAAATTTATTGGATGAGGTTATCATTGCAACTGATGATAGTCGAATTGAAGCTCATGCAAAAAGTTTTGGTGCCAATGTAATTATTACTAATTCAAATCACCAAAATGGAACCGATCGTTGTTTTGAAGCTTATCTTTTAAATAACAAACCATTTGACTATGTAATAAATATTCAAGGCGATGAGCCCTTTATAAATCCAATTCAGATAGATTCGCTTGCTCAAGTTTGCAATGGAGGAATCGAAATTGCGACTCAAATGATTAAATGTAAAAGTCATCAAATACTTTTTGATAAAGGTGAGGTTAAGATCGTTCTTAATCATAAACAAGAAGCTTTATTTTTTAGTAGAAATGTAATTCCCTTTATAAAAGGAAAAAAAGAATCAGAATGGCATAATTGTTATAATTATTTCAGACATGTTGGAATGTATGCCTATCATGTCAAAACATTAGAGCAAATAACAAAACTTCAACCATCTACTTTAGAAATAGTAGAATCATTAGAACAACTTCGTTGGCTCGAATATGGATTTAAAATTAAATGTATCGAAACAGAATTTGATAGCTATTGTATTGATACTTTTGAGGATATTGAAAAGGTGCTTCGTTTAATGAACAACAAATAAAGTTTTTATGAACTCTAAACACCCTTCTCTTATTTCAATAGAAGAATTTAACTATGATTTACCTCAAGAAAAAATTGCCTTTTATCCAACTAAAGAAAGGCACGATTCAAAATTATTAATTTATAAAAATGATATTATACAAGAAACTACTTTTAAAAATATAGATAAATTTTTAGATGATAGTTCGATACTAATTTTCAATTCAAGTAAAGTAATTAAAGCAAGGTTAATTTTTTTAAATAATAAAAACCAAAGTTTAGAAATTTTTTGTTTAGAGCCTCATCTTTTAAATCAAGATATAAATCAGGCAATGACTAAACAAAATAATGCACGATGGAATTGCTTGGTTGGTAATTTAAAAAAATGGGTTGAAAAAGAAATTGTAATTACAAATAATGATATTAAATTGTGTGCTCAAATAGTTGAAAGATTTTCGACACATATTTGTATCGATTTTAAATGGGAACCTTCAAATTTGACTTTTTCAGAAATTCTTGATTGTTTGGGTTTCATGCCCATTCCGCCATACATAAAAAGAAATAGTGAAATAATTGATAACTCTAGCTATCAAACTATTTATAGTGATAAGAAAGGTTCGGTAGCTGCTCCAACTGCAGGCTTACATTTTACCGAAGAAGTATTAAAAGCAATAAAAAAAAAAGAAATAAAAATACACACTATTTCATTACATGTGGGAGCAGGAACATTTAAACCTGTAAAAAGTAAAATTATGCATGGCCACGATATGCATTCGGAATGGATTGAAGTTGAGTTAAACTTTATAATGGATTTAATTAAAAATAAAAAAAAGTTATTTCAGTTGGCACAACTTCATTAAGAGTTATTGAATCTCTTTATTGGATGGGTCTGAAAATTCATAAAAATAAACTTATTACTTTAAAAGATTTAGAAATAAAACAATGGGAAGTTTATGATTTAGATGATTACAAAATAAATCAAAATCAATCTTTACTTGCCTTATCTGAATGGATGCAAAAAAATAAATTAGAAAAATTAATTTGCCGAACTCAAATTTTAATTGCTCCTCCGTATCAACTTAAAATTTGTGATGGAATTATTACAAACTTTCATCAACCTAAAAGCACCTTGTTACTATTAATAAGTGCTATTGTAGGAGAAAATTGGAAAAAAATATATCATTATGCTATTCAAAATAACTTTCGGTTTTTAAGCTATGGCGATAGTTCGCTATTATTAAAATAAATTTATTATAAAATTTGCTTTTTTATATTTATTTTTGATTTAAACCATAATCTATAAAAAATATGAAAAATCTTTACATAATTTTAATCGCCTGTATTAGTTTATCATTAAATGCTCAGTTAACACAATCAAATCATGCTCCATTAGCAAACTATACTTTTCAAACTTATCAATGCGATTCTTCTAATATTAATCTTGCTGCGGCTGGAGCAAACGCCAATTGGAATTTTTCTTCAATTAATACTCATAGTAGTGTATTGCTTAGTTATTTTACATCTACTGTAAATAATCCGTCGTATCCATCTGCAACAATTGCTGTTGGATCATCAACCAACAATACATCGTATTATTCTTCAACAACAAATAACTTAAATTATTTTGGCGGAAATATTTCGTTTGGTTCTATTATTGGGGCTTTAAATTACACTAATAGTCCCTGTATTTTTGCTGTTTATCCAATGATATTAAATAGTATTTCAACATCAACAACAGGTGGGGGAGTTGATATAATTGCACCCTTACAGACTAATGGAACGTTTACAGGCGCCTGCAAAGTTCTGGTTGATGGTTCTGGAACATTAACTTTACCTGGAGCAAATGCTACCTTTACAAATGCCCTTCGAGTTGTTACAAGCCAAACAATTAATATCACGACACCAATAAGCCCTGCTACAATTTATATTGTAAATTATGATTATTATTCTGTAGGCATTCGCGCACCATTATTTTCTATTTCAACATCAACAGCAATATCATTTCAAACAAATATTCAGATATTAGTAACAAGAAATAAAAATGCCACAACAACTAATACCCTAAACACTTCAATTTTTCCAGAAAATATAAATAAACCAATAAATCTAAATATATTTCCTAATCCATCATCAAACGAAATAAATTTTGTTACAGAAAGTATAGATGCAAAATTTATTTTGATAACTGATATTTCTGGTAAAATAATTATTAAACAAAATTTTATTGAAAAAAAGATAAGATTAGATGTAAATAACTATATGAATGGTTTATATAATTATAAAGTAATAAATTATAATAATGAAGCCATTAAATCAGGTAAAATTTCTATTTGTCATTAATTTTAATAAAATTATAAAATAAAATTCTAATTAATAAATTTGAATTAAAATGGATATAGAGGAAAGAATTAATTCTGAAATAAAAATCGCAATGTTAGCAAAAAATGCTAAAAAATTAGATTCCTTAAGAGCTATTAAATCAGTTATTTTAATACTTAAATCATCTACAGAAGGATTAACAGAGGATTCAATTACAAAAGCGCTACAAAAAGAAGTAAAAAAAAGAAAAGAATCCGCTGATATTTATAAAAGTCAAAACAGATCTGATTTAGAAGATATAGAATTATTTCAAGCTTCTGTTATTGAAGAATACTTACCAAAACAACTTAACGATGAACAAATAAAAAAAGAACTTGAAAAAATTATTGCTTCAGTTGGTGCCACAAATGCCTCACATATGGGGAAAGTGATGGGTGCTGCTTCAAAAGTTTTTGCAGGAAGAGCGGATAATAAAATTGTTTCTTCAATAGTAAAGCAAATATTAGGATGAGGTAATTATCATAAATTATTTAATTAAAATAAAAAATCATCTCAAAATTGTAGTAAAAAGTTTCACGAAATTATCTTTTTTAGAAGAGTCATAAAAAAAAAGATAATAGTAAGTTCCATCTGGCATCGGAAATCCATTAGAGGTTCCATCCCAGGGGATATAAATATTTTTTTGAGTGTGTACTTGTTGCCCCCATCTATTATAAATAAACAATTCGAAATTAGGAAACTTTTCTACGTTAATAATTTTTAATACATCATTATATCCATCACCATTGGGTGAAAAGTATTTTGATGCTAAAGCTATACATTCTAATTTTTTAATATCGAAATTTATAACCGTATCTTTAAATTTAGAAATAGCTTTATTTAAAATACTTATATAAACTGAATATTTTCCTGAGTCTAAAGATAATAATTCTCTAACATCCTGCTGACCCGAGCTCCATATAATTTTAATTGAATCTGAATTAGTGGTTCCGGAAATTAATATAGAAGCAGAGCCCTTTTCACATTCTTGATCATTATACTTGCTAGTGATTTGAATATTAGTTTGTGCAAATGAACTTAGAAAAAATAAAAAACAGAAAAAAACTAATACTGATTTTAAACTGATTAAATAATTTAACATAAAATAAAATTAAAGATAAATAAAAATATCAAATTAAAAATTTAGTAATTCTACTTTTTATAATAATTGTATATTTACATATTCAATTATGAAAAATATTATTTCTCCATTAAGTAAAGAATCTCTTTTAGATGAATTGACAAAAGATCGATATGTGAGAAAATCTAATAATGGTAATAAAGAAATTTATATAATTACAAGTCATAATTCGCCAAATTTAATGCGCGAAATTGGTAGATTACGTGAATTAACGTTCAGAAAGGCAGGAGGAGGTACTGGAAAAGAAATTGACATTGACGAATTCGACACTTGTTCGCATCCATACCATCAACTATTAGTTTGGGATCCTGAATTCAAAGAAATTGTTGGAGCTTACCGATATATTTTGTGTAAAGATGCAGAATTTATAAGTGGAAAAGTTCAATTAGCTACTACCGAACTATTTGAATTTAGTGAGAGCTTTTACAAAAATTATTTAAATGAAACGATAGAATTAGGGCGCTCATTTATTCAACCTTCTTATCAACCAAGTAACGATAGGAGAAAAGGATTATTTAGCTTAGATAACTTATGGGATGGTTTAGGAGCATTAGTTATAGATAATCCTTCACAAAAATATTTTTCAGGAAAAGTGACTATGTATACTGATTTTAATGTTACCGCTCGAGATTATATTCTAGCATTTATACAGCATTATTTCCCTGATAAAGAAAATTTAGTTAAACCGATAAATCCTATTAGCTTTAAAACAAATATAAATGATTTTTTATCAGAATTAGAAGGGCTTGAATATAAAGAAGGTCATGCCGCTTTGCATAAGAGGGTACGAGTTTTTAACGAAAATATTCCTCCTTTGATGAACTCTTATATGAATTTAAGTCCAACCATGAAAAGTTTTGGAACTGCAACAAATCCCTCATTTGGTGGCGTAGAAGAGACTGCAATATTAGTCACTATTAATGATATTTATCAAAGTAAAAAAGAAAGACATTTTGATTCATACCTCAAAGAAAAAAGTCAGTTATAAATACCATGCAAATCAAAAAAGCAACTTTTAAACAAAGTGCATCAAGTTTATATGAATGCCCGAAGGCTTCTTTTCAAGAATATGCTTTTATTGGTAGAAGTAATGTAGGAAAATCTTCGCTAATCAACATGCTTTGCAACAACAATAAATTAGCAAAAACATCTTCTACACCGGGCAAAACTCAGCTTATTAATCATTTTATTGTAAATGAAGAATGGTATCTTGTTGATTTACCTGGATATGGATTTGCTAAAACCAGTAAAAGTTCTCGTGCAAAATTCGAAATAATTATTTTTGATTACTGTAAAAAGAGAGAAACCTTAGTTTGTTTATTTGTATTAATAGATAGCCGGCTAACATTACAAAAAATAGATTTAGAATTTATGCTTTGGTGTGCCGAAACAAAAATTCCTTTCAGTATTATTTATACTAAAATTGATAAAAATTCTAAATCAGAATTAAGTCGTAATATTAAAAACATTGAGAACGAACTATTAAAAGTATTGCAAGATATGCCAAATAGTTTCATTACCTCAGCAGTAAAAGGCTTTGGTAAAGATGATTTATTGAAATTTATAGCATTTCAAATTAACGAAACAAAAGTACGATTAAAAAATGAAATGGAATTTAAAAAATAATCCAATCCTAGATAAAAATTAATTAAAGTATTAAAAGAATGGTAAGTGACTGGGATATACTTCAGAGAAAACTCAAAGAACGTTTTGATAGTGAAATGGATTACGATTCAATATTATTTATAATTGGGCTTCAAGAATTAGGAAAGCCATTTAAAAAATACAAAAAAGACGAAAAACTTGAGATCATTCATATCGCTATTTGTAGTTTACTCGAACCTTATGGATTTTATGAATTTATGGGAAAAGATGATGATGGCTGGCCTCATTGGAAGTTAAAAGAAAATTTACCTTTTTTAGATGCAAAACAACAAAATAAACTTATTATTGATTCGATAATAGACTATTTTAAAAAAGAAGAATTTATCTAATATTTTAAAATAAAAATATTTAATATTTAATTTGCTCAATACCTTTTAAGCTATATCATTATTAGCTTATAAAGACAACGGAGATAAAACTTATGGAATACCAATTTAAAGAAATAGAAAAACGTTGGCAAGCATTTTGGGCACAAAATAATACTTTTAAAACAGAAGATAATTCAATCAGACCAAAATATTATGTATTAGACATGTTTCCCTATCCATCAGGAACAGGATTACATGTTGGACATCCTCTTGGATATATCGCCTCTGATATTATTGCGCGTTATAAACGACACAAAGGCTTTAATGTTTTACATCCAATGGGCTATGACAGTTTTGGTTTACCAGCCGAACAATATGCTATTCAAACCGGACAAAATCCAGCAATTACAACTGAACAAAATATTTCTAGATACCGCGATCAACTTGATAGAATGGGATTTTCATTTGATTGGAAAAGAGAGATTCGTACCTCAAATCCTGAATATTACAAATGGACGCAATGGATTTTTATTCAAATATATAATTCTTGGTATAATAAATCTAGCAGTAAAGCTGAAACAATTTCTTCACTGATTAATGAATTTGAAAATTTTGGTAATAATAATGTACACGCATTTTGTGACGAACGTGTTAAGTTATTTTCTGCACAAGAATGGAAATTATTTTCAGAAAAAGAAAAATCTGATGTATTGATGGCCTATAGATTAGCTTATTTAGGTGAAGCTTATGTTAACTGGTGCCCGGCTTTAGGAACTGTTTTGGCCAACGATGAGGTAAAAGATGGATTGAGTGAAAGGGGAGGGCATTCAGTTGAACGTAAATTAATGAAACAATGGAGTATGAGAATATCTGCCTATGCTCAAAGATTAATTGATGGTTTAGAAAATATTGATTGGTCAGAAAGTATAAAAGAATCGCAACGTTATTGGATTGGAAAAAGTGAAGGTACTTCTTTAAAATTTAAAATTATAGATTCGACTTTCGATTCTGAAAATTATATTGAAGTATTTACTACCAGACCAGATACTATTTTTGGTGTAACTTTTATTACCCTTGCTCCAGAAAATGAAATGGTTTTAAAAATAACATCAAATGAACAAAAAATAGAAGTTGAAGATTATATTATTAAAACAAAAAATAAAAGTGAGAGAGAAAGGCAGTCTGATGTAACAAAAATTTCAGGTGTATTTTCAGGTGCTTATGCAGAAAATCCTTTTAATGGTTACAAAATACCAATATGGATTGGCGACTACGTTTTAGTTGGATACGGAACTGGTGCGGTAATGTCTGTACCTGGTCATGACTCGAGGGATTATGCTTTTGCTAAAAATTTTAATTTACCAATTATAGAAGTAGTTAAGGGGGGTGATTTATCAAAAGAATCATACGATATTAAAGAAGGGATTTTAATCAACTCTAATTTTTTAAATGGATTGCAAGTAAAAGAGGCATTTAATAAAGCTATAGAAGAAATTGAAAAACGTTTTTTAGGAAAAAGAAAAACTAATTATCGTTTAAGGGATGCCGTATTTGGCAGACAAAGATATTGGGGTGAGCCAATTCCAATTTATTTTAAAAATGGAATTCCATATGAATTATCAGAAAAAGAATTACCATTAGTACTTCCAGAAGTAAATAAATTTTTACCTACTGAAGATGGTGAACCTCCATTAGCCAGAGCTTCAGATTCTTGGAAAAAAGACGGTAAATATAATTACGAAACCACCACCATGCCAGGTTGGGCAGGAAGCAGTTGGTATTTTTTGCGTTATATGGATTCAAACAATAATTCTGAATTTGCGAATAAAACACTAACTGATTATTGGAAACAAATTGATTTATATATTGGTGGAAGCGAGCATGCCACTGGTCATTTACTATATATTCGCTTTTGGACTAAGATTCTTTTCGATCTTGGTTTAATAATTATTGACGAACCTGCAAAAAAATTAATTAATCAAGGAATGATACAAGGAAGAAGTAATTTTATTTATTGGTTATCTCCTAAAATATCATCTAGTTCAGGTATTAATCAGTCTGATTTTGGACGTATTTTTATTTCTAAATCAATTGCCGATCTTATTGAAAAAAAAGATGTCACAATAATCGATTCTATAAAAAAAAATATTTCTCAAAAAATAAAAAAAGAATTACCGAAGATTCAAGAGTTTATTATTGAGAAAATTTCCGTATTAAAATCTCATGTTGATGTTAATATAGTTTCTAACGATTTATTAAACATTGACGAATTTAAAAAATGGCGAACAGAATTTATCGATGCTGATTTTATTAAAGAAGAAAATGGTGATTTTATTTGTGGTAATGAAGTTGAAAAAATGTCTAAATCGAAATGGAATGTGGTTTCGCCAGATGATATTTGCGATAAATTTGGCGCCGACACATTAAGATTATATGAAATGTTTTTAGGACCTTTAGAGCAGAGTAAGCCATGGAATACTAATGGAATTTCAGGTGTATCTGGTTTCTTAAAAAAGCTATGGCGTTTATTTTTCAAAGATAATGAAGTTTTTATTAGTGATGATAATCCGAGTAAAAGAGAATTGAAAACACTTCATAAAACAATTAAAAAAATTACAGAAGATATTGAAAGATTTTCATTTAATACCTCTGTTAGTAATTTTATGATTTGTGTAAATGAATTAAGTGAATTTAAATGTAATAAACGCGTTATATTAGAACCATTATTAATTTTAATATCACCTTTTGCCCCTCACATTTCTGAAGAATTATGGAGTAGAATTGGCCATAGAGAAAGTATAAGTTTTGCAGATTTTCCAATATTCAAAGAAGAGTTTTTAGCAAATGATTCATTTAACTATCCTATTTCTTTTAACGGTAAGATGAGATTAAACATCGAATTTTCTAATCACTTAACTATTGAAGAAATTGAAAAAGAAGTTATTAATCGAGAAGAGGTAAAAAAATATTTAGAAAATAAGGCTCCAAAAAAAATTATTATTGTTCCAAATAAAATTGTGAATATTGTTTTTTAAGTGATTTGAAATAAATATTTTAATTTTTAAAAAATGCTACCCTTTATGAGTAGCATTTTTTATTTTAATTAAATTATTAATCTACATTATCATGTAAAAATGAATTATTTGGTCTAATTTCAATTTTTTTATTTTCACCTTCAAATAAAGTATAACGAGAAACATTTGATTCAAGACTTGGTATTTTATTTTCGAGAATAATGTTTTTACGTTCAAAAGCAGTTTGTTTTTCAAGAGCAGCTAGACCTTCAGGACTTTTCATTCTTAGGGTAATGTCTTTTAATTTTCGAATTCGATCTTGAGCTAATTTGATTTGTTCTTCGCGACTTATAGTTTCTTGATTAACAATATTCATAGCTTTAGTTTGATCCAAGAAATTTATATTTTTATCGTCGATATTATTAAATGTAAATTCTACAGGGCTATTATTTTCCTGTGAACTTATATTCGTTTCAAAGCGAGAAAAAATTTCTTCTTCTATTTGTGTTGGAATATTTTCAGAAATAGGCGTATCAATTTCATGTTTTGTAAAAATAAAAGCTTCGTCTGTATTAACCTCTTTTGTTAAAGTCGTTTGATTTATAGACTCAGGAGTTTTTTCATCTAGATTTACAATCTTTCTTTCTTTTATCATAGGTGTTTCAAAACCAGTTTCTTGTTTTGAATTGAAGCCAGTTGCAATTATTGTTACGCTCACATTATCGCCTAATGAAGGATCCGTTCCATAACCCGTTATTAATTCAGCTGTTCCGCCTGAGGCCTCTTGAATAAAATCTGTAATTTCTCCAAACTCATCCATATCTATATCATCGGTTCCGCTCATGATATTTAATAATACATGGCGAGCTCCGGTAATATCATTATCATTTAATAAAGGAGAGTTTAGAGCCTCTTCAACAGCTCTAATAGCTCGCTTTTCTCCACTGGCAACTCCAGAACCCATAATGGCTTTGCCGCTATCTTTCATCACAGTTTTTACATCATTAAAATCTACATTAATATGCATGTGTAAACTAATAATTTCTGCAATTGATTTAGCGGCTCCAGTTAATACATCGTCTGCATGAGCAAAAGCTTCGCTCATTTTTAAATTACCGTAAATTTCTCGAAGCTTGTCATTTCCGATTACCAATAAAGTATCAACATACTTTTTCATTTCTTCTAGACCAGTTTCTGCTTGGCTTCTACGTTTTTTACCTTCAAAAGCAAATGGAATTGTAACTATACCAACTGATAAGATACCTAATTCTTTGGCAATACTAGCAATAACAGGCGCAGCTCCAGTTCCAGTGCCCCCGCCTAAACCAGCGGTAATAAAAACCATTTGGGTGTTCTCGCCCAAAAAACGTTTAATTTCGTTAATTGATTCTAAAGCAGCTTCTCGGCCAACATCAGGAATAGATCCGGCACCAAGACCTTTTGTAGATTCAAAGCCTAATTGAACTTTATTAGGAACAGGACTTTTATCCAAAGCTTGTTTATCGGTATTACATACTATGAATTCCACACCTTTTATACCTAAACGGTACATGTGGTTAACGGCATTGCTTCCGCCGCCGCCTACCCCAATTACTTTAATAATTGAGTTTTCTTCTTGTGGTAAATCAAATTGCATCATGATATTATTTTTTAAATTATTATATTTATTTAATTGATTATTATTTAATAGATTAAACATCGTCGCTCATAAAATCTTTTGCTCTATCTAAAAAAAGTGTAAGAAAATTCCCTTTTTTAGCTTGAGAATGATTTGCAATATTTATATTTTCTTTTTCATTGGGAGTTTCGGCTTTAATTGTTTCGTTTGGTTCCATTGATTGCTTAACGGTATTAGTTCCTCTTTTAGAGTCGCGTTCATATTTTTCTATGCCTTTCATCACCAAACCTACAGCAGTTGCATATGATGGATTTTTTAATTCATCATCATTGCCAGCTAAATGTTCGTTTGGAGTTCCTATTCTACAATCCATTCCAGTTTCTAGCATTACAAGGGAAGATAAATGTTTTAATAATGATCCTCCTCCAGTTATAACAATACCTGCTGATAATTTTTTTTCAAGACCGCTACTTTTAATTTCAAATAAAACAAATTCCAATATTTCTTGCATTCTAGCTTGAATAATTCTAGCTAAAAAATTAACAGAGATTTCTTTATGCTTTCGTCCTCTTAATCCAGGTATAGAAATTATTTCGTTTTCTTGATTTTCTTGAGCTAATGCGGAACCAAATTTGACTTTTAATTGTTCTGCTTGTGTTCTAATAATACCACAACCTTCTTTTAAATCCTCAGTAATAATATTTCCACCAAAAGGAATAACTGCTGTATGTATAATTATACTATCATGAAAAATTGCTACATCGGTTGTTCCCCCACCAATATCGACTAATACAACACCAGCTTCTTTTTCTTCACTACTCAAAACTGCGTCAGCGCTCGCTAATGGTTCTAAGTGTAAATCAACAGTTTTATAACCTGCGCGATCTACACATTTAAAAATATTTTTCACAGCAGCTACTTGTCCAGTTATAATATGAAAATTACCTTCTAAACGAATACCAGCATGCCCTATTGGATTTTTAATTCCTGACTCTTTATCAATAATATATTCTTGAGGAATTACATGAATAATTTCTTCTCCTGGATTCATTACCAATCGATGCATATTGTCAATTAAATCATCAATATCTCTTTGATTTACTTCATCATCTAAACTTTTTCGAGTAATCATACCTCGATGTTGCATGCTTTTTATATGCTGGCCTGCAATTCCAACAATTACCTCACCAATATCAACACCTGCTTTATCAGCAGCAATATCTATTGCAGTTTTGATTGATGCAACCGTTTGTTCGATATTAACAACAACGCCTCGATTAATTCCTAGTGACTCTGATTTACCAACTCCCAAAATTTCTATTTTTCCAAATTCGTTTTTTCTACCAACTATTGTTGCAACTTTTGTAGTTCCAAGATCAAGACCAACAACTAATTCAGAAGATTTATCGGTCATTTGTGTAGATTTATTTTCCATGATATTTAATTTTTAGTACAAACTACTATGTTTTTATATTTTAAATTTATAATTGAATATTTAGTCCAACTATCTGATTTATTTAACCCTTGTGAGTAAAACAATTTCAGTTTGTTGAATTTTTCGCTAATATTTTGTGAATTACCAAAAATAATTTTATGATTTCCAATTGCAGGAAATAATTCTAAATCTTTTTCGGTATTAATATTTATTTGATGAATTAACTGAGAAAGAATTGAGTCGCTATTAATATATGTGCAAACATCAAAAATTTCATCTAGTATGCTTAGTTCACTGTATAATTTATTTTTTTTAATTTGAGTAACTGAATATTTTGAACGACTATCAAACGGCTCAAAAATTTCTCCACTCGCCACAACGACTCGAGCAGAGTAATTTTCATTTAGTGGCATTAGTTTTGATTCATTATCTATATAGTAACTTTCACCGTCTTTATTAAAAATTCTTAGTACTGGCGTTCTTTGTTTGACATCAATTTTGATTATCCCATTTATATCTCGATAAACTTCAGCATTTTCTATAGCCGGATGAGAATTTAAATCCATTTCTAATTTTGTTATATTAATTTTTTTAAGAGGTAGCGAAAGGATGGAATCATTTCGTTCGCTAAAAAATTTTTTAATATCATTTGTATTTAAAAATGAAAATTTATCACTATTAAGAATCGTAATATTTATATTTTTAGCAACAATCTTTTTTTCACTTTTAGAAACAAAACTTAAAGAACTTCCAAGACCAGAAATTACAGTAATCCAAAGAAGACTAACTAAAATTTTTCTATAGTTTATTTTTTTCAATTTTAACTTTTATAATATTTAATTGTACTTTTTTTAACTTTTATTTTGTACATTATTGTATTAATCATTGAGAATTTTTTCAATTGGAACTATCAAATTATCAATATCTCCAGCTCCCATTGATAACAACAATTCTGGCTTATTCTTCTTTAATAATTCTAACAAGATTTCTTTAGACACCACTTGTTTATTTATTAATTTCATCTTATTCATCAGCCACAATGAGCTTACTCCTTCGATGGGCAATTCTCTTGATGGATAAATATCAAGTAAAAGGCATTCGTCGAGCAAATCTAAACTACTAGCAAAATCTTCAACAAAATCCCTTGTTCGAGTGTACAAGTGTGGTTGAAAAATACCAGTAATTCTTTTGTCAGGATGTAATTGCCTTACTGAATTAATTATAGCTTTTAACTCCTCTGGATGATGAGCATAGTCATCAATATAGATATGAGTTTTATTTTTTATTCTATAATCAAAACGGCGTTTTACTCCGCTAAAAGAACGTAATGCTTTTCTTATAACATCTCCTTTAATCCCTAACTGCTGTGCAACTGCAACTGCAGCAATAGAATTTTCAACATTGTGCAACCCTTGTAAACCAAGGGTTAAATTTGTTATTGACTCTATTGGACTTTTAATGTCATAATAAAATTGTGCATTTTCTAATCTAACTGATTGTGCACAATATTCAGTATCTAAATTTAAAGAGTAGATAAGGTGATTAACAGGAAGGGATAATTCGTTATGAACATTTTTTTTAACAATCAAAGTGCCATTTTTAGGTACCAAATTGGCAAATAAGAAAAAACCCTCTTTTACCTGATTCGCATCGCCATAAACATCTAAATGGTCTGCATCAACACTTGTTATAAGAGCTATCTGCGGCTTTAATGTTAAAAAAGAACGATCATATTCATCAGCTTCTACCAAAAAATAACTATTTTCATCATTAATATCACCTAATAATAAATTAGTATTATAGTTTTTAGAAATTCCTCCCATAAAAGAAAAACAATTAAAGCCAGCACATTTTAATATATGAGTGACCAAAGTGGTTGTGGTAGTTTTTCCATGAGTACCAGCAATAGCAATGGTTTTAAATTTTTCGCTTATTTGACCTAGTACTTGAGATCGTTTTAAAATTATATAATTATTTTCACGAACAAAAATATATTCTTTATTATCAATTGTAATAGCTGGCGTGTAAATGACTAAAACATCTTCTTTGTTATAATAACTAAATAAGTTCTCAATTGAGTCAACATTTTCATTAAAATGACAGCTTATACCTTCATTACATAGCTGCTTTGTTAAATCTGTTTCTGTTTTATCATAGCCAGCAACCACTTTATGATAATGATTAAAAAATCTTGCCAAAGCACTCATTCCTATACCACCAATACCTATAAAGTAATATAATTTATATTTTAAAATATTCATTACAATTTATAATTTGCCAACTTTAATACTTCTAAAGCAATAATATTTGCTGAATTTAAATGAGCTAAAGCTTTTATATTTAAAGAAAGTTTTTTTTGTTGAGTTAAATCATTTACTAATTGTAAAATAGAATTAACTAAAAGTTGACCTGCCTCAATATCTTTTATTAAAATTGCTGCTTCTTTATTTACTAGCGCCAAAGCATTTTTTGTTTGGTGATCTTCGGCTGCTGAAGGTAAAGGAACAAGAATACAAGGTTTTTCTACAATACATAATTCAGAAATAGCTCCAGCACCAGCCCTAGAAATAACTACATCAGCTAGTGCATATGCTAAATCCATTCGAGTAATAAAGTCAAGAACTTGAATGTTTTTATTTTTAAATTTATTAGCTTCTTTTTTTGCGTCATCAAAATAAATTTTACCTGTTTGCCAAACTAATTGAATATTATTATCTACAAAGCTTTTTAATTTTTCTCTAATTGCTTCGTTAATTGCTTTTGCTCCAAGGCTTCCACCAATAACTAATACTGTTTTTTTTGAAGAATCTAATTTAAAAAAATCAAAGGCCTCATTACGCTTTTCTTTAATTGAAAAAATATCTTGTCGAATAGGATTACCAGTAAGTAATATTTTTTCTTTTGGAAAAAACTTATCCATATCATCGAAAGCAACACAGATTTTACTTACTTTTTTAGATAATAATTTGTTGGTAATTCCAGCATAAGAATTTGGTTCTTGTATTAATGCAGGTATGCCTTTAGATATTGCAGCTTTTAGGAGCGGCCCCGATGCATATCCTCCAGTTCCAACTACCACATTGGGTTTAAAATCTTTTATAATTTTATGTGTTTTTATTAAACTTCGAATTATTAAAAAAGGAAGTTTGAAATTTGAAAAAGTAAATTTTCTATTAAAACCAGCAATAGGTATTCCTATAATTTTATAACCAGCAGCAGGTACTTTTTCCATTTCCATTTTATTTATTGCGCCAACAAATAAAATATCTATATTGCTAACTATTTTTTTTAATTCATTTGCAATAGCAATAGCAGGAAAAATATGTCCACCTGTTCCACCTCCACTCAATATTACTTTAAGCTGTTTCAAGATTTTCTTCTGTTTTTTCTTCAATTCCTCTACTTATACTAAGAATAATGCCTAGCGAAATCATTGTAAACCAAATAGATGTTCCTCCCATACTAATAAGGGGTAATGTTTGTCCTGTAACAGGAAATAAATTTACTGCAACAGCCATATTAACTAATGCTTGAATAGCAAGATTAAATGATAAACCAATGACGACTAAACAAGCAAAAGGTTTATCGTTATCTCGTAAAATTTTAATACCTCTATAAAGCAAAATCATATATAAAAACAAAAGTAAAAATCCTATCATCAATCCGTATTCCTCTATAATAATAGCATAAATAAAATCTGATGATGCTTGAGGCAAAAATGCTCTTTGAATACTATTTCCGGGTCCTTTACCAATAATTCCGCCTGTTGCAATTGCAATTTTAGCTTGTTCACTCTGATAATTACTTCTACTATCGCCATTACTAAAATTTTCTATTCTAGATTTCCAAGTTGGCCCCCTACCTCCCGGAATCGATTCGGGGGATAACCATATCCAAGTAAAAAAAATAGATCCCAATAAAGTACATATTCCTATTGTTTTAAAAATATTTTTCAAATTTATTCCACCCAAAAACATTAACAATAAACAATTTAAAAATAATAAAGTGGCAGTCGAAAAATTAGCAGGTAAAATTAAAACGCAAACTAATCCTATAGGAACGAGTAGTTTTTTGAAAACTGATTTGAAATCTTGTAACTCTTTTGATTTAATAGCTATAATTCTAGCTACATAAATAATGATTATTAATTTAGCAAAATCAGATGATTGAAAAGTTAATTTCAATCCTGGAATTTCAATCCATCGTGAAGCCTCTCCTGAAGATACTCCCTTAAGTAAAGTATATAACAAAAGTGGAATAGAAAGTATAAACCCTATTTGAGATACTTTACTGAATATTGTATATTTTATTTTATGAAATAGATAGGCTATTAGTAAACCAGAAACTATTAGACCAAAATGTTTAATTAAATAAAATTCAGTAGAAATTCCTTTAGGTTTATGAGATAAAGCAACAACTGAACTATAAACTACTAAAATAGATAGTAATGAAAAAAGAAACATTACTGCCCAAATAACCCTATCTCCTTTTAAGTAGTTAAATAGTTTCATTTTATAATCATTAATATATATTCATATTAAATTAATTACTAGAAATTAATTTATTTTATTAAAGACTTCTAACTGCTGCTTTAAATTGCATACCTCGATCTTCATAATTTTGATATAAGTCAAAACTAGCACAAGCAGGAGACAATAAAACAACGTCCCCTTTCTTACCTATTTTATAAGAAGCGGCAACTGCATCGTATGCAGTATCTGTTTCAATTATGGTTTCAACAAAACCTTTAAATGCATTAATAATTTTACTATTATCCTTACCTAAACATATAATGGCTTTGACTCTTGATTTTACAAGCTCAATTAATTCATTATAATCATTTCCTTTATCTTGACCACCACAAATCCAAACAATTGGTTTCTCCATACTTTCAAGAGCATACCAAGTTGAATTCACATTAGTTGCTTTAGAGTCGTTAATAAATTCTATTCCATTAATAGAGGCAACAAATTCTAATCGATGTTCGGCGTTATGAAAATCTTGTAAACTTTCGCGAATATTTTCTTTTCTTACATCAACAACGCGAGATACTAATGAGGCAGCCATGCTATTGTAAACATTGTGCTTACCTTGAAGTGCTAATTGTTCAATTGTCATAATAAAGGGTTCTTGGTTTAGTTTATAATTAAGGATTATTTGGTTATTAGTTAAATATGCGCCAGGTACATTAATTGTTTTTTTTATACTAAATGGGATTTTTTCGGCATCAATAATATGTTCATTCATATATGCTTGAATAGCTATATCATCTGCACAGTATATAAAAGCATTTTTGTTGGTTTGATTTTGAGTGATTTTAAATTTAGATTTTACATAATTTTCAAATTTATAGTCATATCTATCTAAATGATCAGGAGTAATATTTAATAAAATGGCTATATCGGCAACAAAATCAAACATACCATCTAACTGAAAACTGCTTAATTCTAAAACATAGTAATCAAAATTTTCTTTGGCTACCTGCATAGCAAAACTTTTTCCAATGTTTCCCCCTAATCCTACATGATATCCTGCATTTTTTAAGATGTGGTAAGTAAGCAATGATGTTGTCGTTTTACCATTTGAACCAGTGATACATATTTTCTTAGCATTAGTATATCTCCCTGCAAATTCTATTTCAGAAATAACTGGTATACTTTTCGAGATTAATTTTTGTATCAAATCTGATTGATCGGGAATGCCAGGACTTTTGATTACTTCATCAGCATTAAAAATATTTTCTTCTATATGTTGCCCCTCTTCAAACAAAATATTTTCTTTTATTAATTGAGCTTTATATTTATCTTTTATTAAATTTTGATCACTTAAAAAAACATTAAAACCTTTTTGTTTTGCTAACACTGCGCTACCAATACCACTTTCACCTCCACCTAATATGACAATACGTTTGTTCAATTATCTTAATTTTAGAGTTACAAATGTTAATACAGCTAACGCAATTCCTATAATGAAAAAACGCATTACAATTTTTGATTCATGAAAACCACTTTTTTGATAATGATGATGCAAAGGCGCCATTTTAAACAATCGATGAACTTGTGCATATTCTAAACCGTGTTTTCTCTTTTGATATTTAAAAAAGTATACTTGTAAAATCACCGAAAGACTTTCGACTAAAAAAACACCACATAAAATTGGAATTAAAAGTTCTTTGCGAATAGCAATAGCAAATACCGCAATAATCCCACCGATTGCTAAACTTCCCGTATCGCCCATAAAAACTTGAGCCGGATATGAATTATACCATAAAAATCCTATACAAGCGCCAATAAATGCAGAAATAAAAACTACTAATTCTCCGGAATTAGGAATATACATGATATTTAAATAATCAGCGAAAATAAAATTGCCAGATACATATGCTAAAATACCAAGAACAGTTCCTATAATTGCACTCGTTCCTGCAGCTAATCCATCAATACCATCCGTAATATTTGCTCCATTAGAAACAGCAATAATTATTAAAATTACCATTGGGATAAAAACTATCCATCCAAATTTTAAATAATCAAGCCCTAACCATGAAATAAATTTTCCATAATCCAACTCATTATTTTTTAAAAATGGAATAGTGGTTTTTAATGTTTTGGTTGAATGTTGTGCATATTTTGGTGTATTTATTTTTTTTATTTCTGTACTAGAAATATTACCTATTTCGGATGAAACAGAGACTATGCGCTCTTTTACCACAACTTCAGGATGAAGATATAATATACAGCCCACAATCAACCCAATACCAACTTGACCTATTATTTTAAATTTTCCTTTTAATCCCTCTTTATCTTTTTTAAATACTTTAATATAATCATCTAAAAAACCTATACCTCCTAACCATAATGTAGTTATTAGCATTAATAAAATATAAACGTTATTAATTTTCGCAAATAATAAAACAGGGATAATAATTGCTGCGATAATTATTAATCCACCCATTGTAGGTGTTCCGGTTTTTTCTATTTGTCCTTCTAATCCTAACTCTCGAATAGTTTCGCCAATTTGTTTTTTACGAATAAAATTAATGATACGTTTTCCAAATAATAAAGAAATAACAAGTGAAAAAATTAATGCAAATGCAGCTCTAAATGAAATGTATTGAAATACACCTGTTCCAGATAAATGATAAGTTTTATGAAAGTAATTAAATAAATAATACAGCATTATATTCCTAAAGTTTTAATAGTTTCTTTAAATATTTCTAAATCATCAAAATCGTATTTGACTCCTTTTATTTCTTGATATTTTTCGTGCCCTTTACCTGCAATCAAAATAATGTCTCCTTGTGATGAAAAGCTGCATGCTATTTTTATCGCTTCTCTTCTATCAGTAATTCGTAAGACTTTTTTTACATCAGCAGGATTAATGCCAGCTTGCATTTGATTTAAAATTTCTTCAGGATCCTCAGTTCTTGGATTATCGGAAGTAAGAATTACTTTAGTACTAAATTCACAAGCAATAGCCGCCATAATTGGTCTTTTAGCAGAATCTCTATCGCCACCACAACCGACTAATGTAATCACTTGCTCAGAACCAGATCTAATATCTTTTACTGTTTCTAAAACGTTTTTTAAGGCATCAGGAGTGTGGGCATAATCTATTATTCCAATTACTCCATTTGGAGATTTAATATATTGAAAACGACCTTCAACAGAATTTAAATTACTTAAAGCTGTTAATACATTAGTAACATCTTGTTTTAAAAGAATTGAAGTTGCATAGACTGAAAGAGTATTGTAGGCATTAAAAGTTCCAATTAATTTTACCCATACTTCATGATTATCTATATTTAATAACAAACCATTTAAATGACTTTCAATAATTTTACATTTGTAATCGGATAAATTTTTTAAGCCATAGGTATACTTTTTAGCCTTAGTATTTTGTAGCATTATCATGCCATTTTTATCATCTCGATTTGTCAGAGCAAAAGATGAATTTGGTAATAAATCAAAGAATTGTTTTTTTGCTTTGATATACTCATCAAAAGTTTTATGATAATCCAAATGATCATGAGTAATATTAGTAAACACGGCACCTGAAAAATTTATTCCAGCAATTCTATTTTGAACTATTGCATGAGAGCTAACTTCCATAAATACAAATTCGCAACCTTGTTCTTCCATTTTAAATAATAATTCATTTAAGCTAAGCGCGTCAGGGGTTGTGTGGGTTGAAGATGTAACCGTATTATTTATTTTATTTTGAACTGTTGATAATAGACCTACTGAATATCCTATACTTTTAAATAAATTAAATAATAATGTAGCGGTTGTTGTTTTGCCATTTGTTCCAGTAATTCCAACTAATTTTAATTTTCCAGAAGGATTATCGAAATAGTTACAGGCCATAACTCCCAATGCATAAGAAGAATCTTTTACTTTTATATAAGTAATTTGCTCGTTTTTGTCTTTTGGGATTTCTTCACAAACAATTGCGATTGCGCCTAATTCTATAGCTTTTAGAATATATATATGACCATCATCGGCAGCACCCTTAGTGGCAACAAAAAGAGAGTCTTTTTTAACTTTTCTCGAATCAAAAACAATCGATGAAATTGCAACATGAGTTAATCCAATAATTTCTTCAAGTTTTACTTTATATAATATATCGCTCAGTAATTTCACTTATTTTTTTTAAATTAAGGTGAGTATGATTTGATATCCTTTACTAAATTTTTGACCGGCTTCAATACTTTGTTTCTTTACTGAACCAAATCCCAATATTTTAACAATTAAACCATTATTTTCAAGTAAAAAAAGAGCATCTTTTGCTGATAGTCCCTGAAGATTTGGCATTACTCCTTTTTTTAATTGTGAATCAAAACTCAATTCATTAAAATTAATTTTAATAGAATCATTCAAATTTTGTCTAACATATTTAATTGATTCAGAAGTTTGAACTGGAAGAGAAAATAAATTTGCAACATGAGTTAATTCATTCGAAACAGAAGTTATAAAATATGGGTATTTTGAAATAATCTGTTTTTTATTATTGATTGGCTTTAAGCAATTAAGACTACTTGAATATACTTTTTCAGCAATTTCTTTAAAAACAGGAGCAGCTACAATACCACCATAAACGCCTGTTGACGGCTCATAAATAACAACAATACAAGAATACAATGGTTTATCTGCAGGAAAATAACCAACAAAGGATGCTTGATAAGAAGACAATCCATCCTCTTTGTATTTTCCGTTTTTTAAAATTTGTGCTGTCCCAGTTTTACCTCCAACTTTAAATGTATTTATGTTAATTCCTCTTCCTGATCCGTTTTTTACAACTCCCTCAAGCAATTGTTTTGCTTTAACTATAGTAGATGCTTTAACTATTTTTTCATCTATAACCTCGGTATTGAATTTTTTTACTGAGATACCATTTCTTTTTATTTCACTTATAAATTTAGGCTTCACCATTCTTCCATCATTTGCAATTGCATTATAAAAAGTTAATGTTTGTAATGGAGTAATATTACTTTCGTAACCTATACTAATCCATGGTAATGAGGTGCCATACCAATCTTTATCTTTTACTTGTTTAATTTTAGAAACACCTTCGCCTGGAATAGCTAAATTTAGTTTTTCGTGTAAATGAAATAATCGTAATTTATTTGTGAAATCAGATTGTTTATTTGAAAAATATTTCATTACTAACTTACTCGTTCCTACATTCGAAGAATTTTCAAATATTTCTTGAATAGACATTACTGATTTTTTTGGAGGATGCGAATCTTTCATTTTTTTATTAAAATACATGCACTCTCCATTACCTACATTTATTTTATCTTGCAAATTGATTTCATTATTATCAATCACGCTTAAAAAAGAGGCTAGTTTAAACGTTGATCCAGGTTCACTCGAATAACCAATAGCATAATTATAATCTTCGATATAATTTGATGAATCGCTTTTATCCTTTGTAAGATTTGCTATCGCTTTTATCGCTCCTGTTTTAACTTCCATTAAAACAACACAACCAAAAGCTGCTTTATTTTTTATTAATACTTTTTTTAAAGCATGTTCTGCTACGTCTTGTATATTAATATCAATTGTTGTATATAAATCACTACCATCTTTTGGTTCAACTTCATTTTCATTATTGATTGGCCGCCAAACATTACCTGCAATTTTTTGCATTAATCTCTTACCACTAATGCCCATTAAAACAGAATCAAATGCGCCTTCTAATCCGATAGGTTTTATTCCAGGACGTGACTTTCCAATAGTTCTACTTGCTAAATTTTGAAATGGAAGTTCCCTACGATTATTTTGAATAGTTATTAAACCTCCATGTTTTCCTTTTCTGAATAATGGAAATTTTTTTAAAATTTGTAATTCTTTAAAAGAAACATTACGTTTTAATAAAACATAACGTTCTTTTTGATTGCGCGATTTATTTAAAATATTTATATACTCTTTTTCACTTTTATCCTGAAATAAATTATTTAATAAATAAGCCAAAGAATCTCGATGATCATTAAAAGAATTATCTGTAATACCTGGAGCATTTATATCAACAGCAATTTCGTAAAATGGCAGTGATGTTGCAAGTAATGAACCGTTGGCATCAAAAATATTACCTCTTACTGCTTCCATATCCTCTATCTTTGTAGTATAAGCTTTAGCTTTTTCAAGCCAATAGCTTCCTTCAACAAATTGAATAATACAAATACGATAAATAATACTCATTGCGAAAAAGCACATGAGAACATAAATGAGATAAGTTCTAATGAGTATGTTTTTTTTATTTTCCAAAAATTAATTACTTTTTTTATATAAAATAGTACTGTCTACTAATATTTTAAAAGGTGGCACAATAGATTCTTTTAAACCTAAAACCTCAGTAGCCTTCGCAACTTCACTTTGTTTACTCGCAAACATCAAATCACTTTTAGTAGAAATATATTCTGAACGCAGCTCTTTTAATTGATTTGAAACTAAATTGAACTCTCTTATTTTATCATCGGCATAATAACCATTAGCGATATAGAAAATTGCTAATAAGGTTAGAAAAAGAATAAAAGGAAGATGGCTTAATGTTTTTTCTTGAATTAAAAAGGTTCCACTAAATACATTTGATAATCCTTTTGCTAGAACGCCTTTTTTACGTGACTTAACAGTTTTAATTGGAGAATCTGTTAAAGATTCCTCTATAACATTTGTATTTAAATTTTCTTTTTCTACAGTTATATTTTCTCTATACTTATTGGCCACTTGTATTTTGACTATTTTTTTATAGAATACTTAATTCATAATAATTATATTTTTACTGCTACTCTTAATTTTGCACTTCGAGCCCTTGTATTTAGTTTTATTTCTGTTTCACTGGGTGTTATTGGCTTTGTTGTTAGATTTTTAAATATTTTTTTTCTTGTCCCAAAAATTATATCTCTCTCTTCGGCACCTTCTGTATTTCCTGATCTAATAATGTTTTTAACTAAACGATCTTCCAAACTATGATACGAAATCACAACTAATCTTCCCTCCGATTCTAAAACTTCTAAGCACTGAATTAAGCACTCTTTTAATGCCTCTATTTCTTGATTAACTTCGATTCTTAGGGCCTGAAAAACTTTTGCTAAATATTTATGCTCTTCAAATTTTGGCGTACAATATTTTATTGCTTCTTTTAAATCAGTCGTAGTCAAAATTTCTTTTATTTCTCGTGCTTCGCAAATTTGGCCTGCTAACTTAACAGCATTACGAATCTCTGCATACTCTTTAAAAATAAAAACGAGGTGTTTTAATTCATATTGATTAACAATTTTTTTTGCAGTTAATTCGTTTTGTTGATTCATTCTCATATCTAATTCGGTATCAAATCGAATCGAAAATCCTCTTGAAGCCTCATCAAATTGATGTGATGATACGCCCAAATCACCCAAAATTCCATTCACTTTTGTTACACCATGCAATCTCAAATAATTTTTAAGAAAGCGAAAGTTTTGTGGAATCAAAGTAAATCTTGGATCAATTAATTTATTTTTTAAGGCATCAATATCCTGATCAAATGCAAATAGCTTTCCATTTGGACTAAGGTGTTTTAAAATTTCAGCCGAATGGCCACCACCTCCAAATGTCAAATCTACATAAACCGCATCTGGTTTAATTTTTAAATTTTCAATACAATCTTTTAAAAGAACGGAAGTGTGGTAATTATTACTCATCGCCTGAATCGTTAAAGTTTAATCCACCTAAAACATTTTCGGCCAATTTCTCAATATCGATTTCTTGATTTAAAAACTCTTCGTATAATTTCTTATCCCATAATTCAATTACATTATTACTTCCTAAAACTTTTAAATCCGATTTGATATCTGAATAATCTATCAACGATTTTGGTAATAATAATCTCCCAGAAATATCTGCTTCAACATTAGTAGCCCCTCCGGTAAATTTTCTGACAAATACATCGTTTGTTTTAATTAAACGATTAAGCTTGCTTAATTTTTTATTTAATTTTTCCCATTCATGAATTGGATACAACACCAAGCATTTTTGGTGTAGATTTCGATTAATTACAAAACCTTTTTCAAATAATGTCTCCAATTGCTTTTTCAAATCAATAGGGAACATAAAGCGCCCTTTCGCATCCACTTTACAATCGTATTCTCCTATTAGACTTGTCATTAGTTGATTTTAAGATATTTCAACAAAAATATACAATATTTTACCACTTTTTACCATTTTACCCCACTTTTTACCACATTGTTGAAAAATCTAGCGTTATGAACAGCGTTCATAAAATAAAAAAAATGAATTATTTTTTTTATTTAGCTCTTAATGTCTTATAAATAAAAGGTTTAGAAAAAAAAATACATTTTGTAAAATGAAAAAATGTAAAAAAATAAACCATAGATATTAACAAGGAGTGTTAACTAAATGGTTTTTTGAAAAAAAAACAAACTTGTCAATAAAATATGAACTCAACTATGACTAAAAATAAAAAAAAATGTTTTTAAATAAAAAAGCCTGATGAGAATATCCCAACAGGCCCTTTAATAGAATTAACTTTTATTTTAATTTAAAAGCGTCTTTAACTTTTTTAAGATAATCTAATTTTTCCCAAGTAAATAACTCTACTTTAATAGTTTTTGTTTTACCATCAGGAGATTTAAATGTTTTAGTTACCAATTCATTTTTACGCCCCATATGACCATAGGCTGCAGTTTCACTGTACATAGGGCTGCGTAATTTAAATCGTTGTTCAATAAAATAAGGGCGCATATCAAAAACAGATTGAACAATTTTAGCAATTTCGCCATCTGTTATTTTTACTTTAGAGGTGCCATAAGTATCAATAAAAATACCCATTGGTTGGGCTACTCCAATAGCATATGAAACTTGAACCAATACCTCGTTACAAACTCCTGCTGCTACTAAATTTTTAGCAATATGTCGAGTGGCATAAGCTGCGCTCCTATCAACTTTACTTGGATCTTTACCAGAAAATGCACCACCACCGTGAGCACCCTTTCCACCATAAGTATCAACAATAATTTTACGTCCCGTTAAACCTGTATCTCCATGAGGGCCTCCTATTACAAATTTACCAGTAGGATTAATGTGATAATTAATTTTATTATTAAATAAATGAGCGTATTTTGAATAATTTTTCTTTACACGTGGAATTAAAATTTCAATAATATCTTTTTTAATTTTAGCTAACATTTTTGATTCAACATCAAAATCGTCATGTTGAGTTGACACAACAATAGAATCAATCCTTACAGGTTGGTTATTATCATTATATTCTAAAGTAACTTGAGATTTTGCATCAGGACGTAAATACTTAATTTGTTTATTTTCTCTGCGAAGTGCCGCTAATTCTATTAAAATAGCGTGAGCTAAATCTAAAGCTAAAGGCATATAGTTAT
>SYAL01000027.1 GCA_005787585.1 Bacteroidota bacterium | reverse complement strand
CCCCTCTAAAGGCATAAATACTTTGAGCATCATCTCCAACAACACAAATATTTTGGAATCTGGCAGCTAATTGTTTTATGATAAGGTATTGAGAGAAATTAGTATCTTGATACTCATCTACACAGATGTATCTAAATTTATTTTGATATTTTAATAAAACATCAGGAAAATCTCGAAGTAAAACGTTTGTTTGATATAAAAGATCGTCAAAATCCATGGCGCCGGTTTTAAAATTACGTTTTTGATAAGTTTCGTAAATTTGACCTAATAGGGGTTTTCTGCTATTTTGATCTTCTTGTTGAGTTAAGATATTGTTTTGGTAATGTTGAGGCGAAATTAATTTATTTTTTGCATCATTAATTCTATTTAAAACTAATGATGGTTTATAAATTTTATCGTCTAAGTTAAATTGTTTTAAAATTTCTTTAATCACACTTTTACTATCTTCAGTATCATAAATAGTAAAGTTATTTGGATATCCAATTTTTTCAGCTTCAATTCGTAAAATTTTCGCAAAAACACTGTGAAAAGTCCCCATCCATAAATTTTTAGCTTCGCTTTCTCCAATAATTTTGGCAATTCGCTCTTTCATTTCTTTAGCCGCTTTATTGGTAAAGGTTAGTGCTAGAATATTAAACGCATCAACATTTTTTTCAATTAAATGAGCAATTCTGTAGGTTAAAACTCGAGTTTTACCAGAGCCAGCTCCTGCAATAATCATTACTGGACCCTCTGTTGATTTTGCAGCTTCGCATTGAGTTGGATTTAATTCATCTAGAAAATGATTCATTGTTTAAAAGTGCAAATCTTTTTTATATTATTTAATTAAGATTTTTAGAAGATTTAAACATAAAAAACATTTAATTTATCTCTTAGTAATTTTATTGCCAGTGCTTCTTTGTCTGTTACATTTAAACCGAATACTTTGTTTATCGCGTAAAGCCATGTGTTTTGTTTTGCGAGATTTCATTCTTTTGCGCCACATACGAAAACTTGAAGGCAAAGAGTTTTTGCGCATAAATTCTATCACGTCTTTTTCTTTTAATCCAAACTGAAATTCGATAGCTTCAAAAGGAGTTCTGTCTTCCCATGCCATTTGAATTATACGGTCAATATCTTCAACCTTAAATATTGATTTATTTGATTTTTGACGATGTATTTCTTGCTGCTCTTGTTCTTCTAGAATACTCGCCAATGAACGTAAACCACTATACTCACATATTACTTTTTGTTTAACCATAAATTTCTAAATGTTTTATTTTTATCATATTCATTTCCTTGTTTTTCAATATCAAACACTCTATTTCCTCTTGGGTCATTTCCAACTCCTGCTAAATAAGCCCAATTACCCCAGTTGCTGCAAACATCATAATCTATAAGTTGTTGTTCAAAGTAACTGGCACCGTATCGCCAATCTAATTTTAAATCATTACATAAATAACTCGCTACATTTTGTCTTCCTCTATTACTCATAAAACCAGTAAGATTAAGTTCTTTCATGTTGGCATCAATAAAATCAACTCCTGTTTCTCCATTTTTCCACTTATTGAATATTGTTGGATTATGTATATTTATTTTTTTTTCTAGTAAATTGATTCCATTTTGCTGAAAAAATTTATATTGATATTTTTTCATCATAAATCTAAAATAATCTCTCCATATAAGTTCGAAAATTATCCAATATGTTGATTCATTAGCAAGAACTTCATTTTCGTATTTTTTTATTTGTAAATATATGCTACGAGCAGAAATACAACCTAAGGCAAGCCATGCTGAAAATTTTGTAGAATAATCCGAACCAATTAATTCATTACGTGTTTCTTTATATTTTGCTATTTTATTTGATTTAAAGAAATAATAATCTAAACGTTTCCAAGCTTCAGTTTCTCCACCTTTAAATAGCATAGCAGCTCTTATATCTCTATCTATTTTTTTGGGAATTAAATCATTAAATAACAATAAGTTAATTGAGGGTATAGAAGGTGAATGAATTTTTATAGGTTTATCTATTATTTTTTTAATATCTGCATCTTGCTCTATTCTTTTTCTGAACTTTGTGAAAACATCCGGAATATCTTTTAAGGCAAACGGAAGATCTTGTGCATGATATAAAGTACTGGTGCTAAATGTTTCTAAAGAGCAATTATTTTTCCATAATTCTTTTTCTACTTCTGATTGTTTTGTTAATTCTTCAAAAGCTACTTCTTTTTTTGAATATACTTTTTTTATATCATATTTCTTAGCAAGTTTTGCAATTTCAATCTCAGGTTTACCTTTAATAACTAAAAGGCCTGAACCTAATTGCCTTAAATTATTATCTAAGTCGATTAATGATTCAATAAGAAATTGTAATCTGAAGTAACCTGTTTTATAAAATCCAAAACTTGTAATTTTAAAGTGATCTTCATCAATACAGTATATAGGAATAACTTCATCATTATGACTAATGGCTTGTATTAAAGTTTCATTATCCTCTAACCGTAAATCTGTTTTAAACCAAACTAGTGCTTTTTTCATTTTATAATTCGTTAATATGGTTTAGGTAATTCTCAGCTTGTTCTAATAGAGCTGTTTTAGTTTTAGGTTCCATCTTTTTCCAAACATTATACATCATTCCAATGCGAGGATTTTTTGCCAGTTTAGCTTCGTGTTTATCATAAAAATTCCAGTACAAGCTATTAAATGGACAGGCTTTATCTCCTGTTTTTTTTGCCTTGTCATAATAACATCCATTGCAATACGAACTCATTTTATTAATGTATGTTGCTGAACTTACATAAGGTTTTGTCCCAACAATTCCACCATCGGCAAACTGGCTCATCCCTCTGGTATTGGTAATTTCCACCCATTCTATTGCATCAATATAAATACCCAAATACCAGGCATCTAATTCATCAGGATGCACACCTGCTAACAGGGCAAAATTGCCAGTAATCATTAGACGTTGAATATGATGTGCATATGCGTAATCAAGCGATTGCACAATAGCATTTTTTAAGCAATTCATTTTAGTTTTTCCTGTCCAGAACCATTTTGGTAATTGTTCTCTGTGTTCAAAATAATTAAGTGTACCATATTCAGGCATTTTTAACCAATAGATACCACGCATATATTCTCTCCAGCCAATAATTTGTCTAACAAAACCTTCTAGTTGATGAAAATCAATTTTATTGGGATTTTTAAAATAAGACTCTATCGCTTTGTCAACCACTTCCTTTGGCGAAATTAATTTTGTGTTCATTGAAAATGATAGCCGCGAATGATAAATAGACCATTCATTTGGAGCCATAGCATCTTGAAAAGTTCCAAAAAGAGGCAAACAATTTTCTACAAAAAAATCAAGTAAGGCCAATGATTGCATTCTGTTTACTGGCCAAACATAATTTTTACTATCCATCGTGCCAATCGTTTTCACTTTGGCGTTAATTACTTCTTTTTCAATTTCACTGACATCGTTTGAAAACAGTAAAGGTGGAGTAGGTGAATGACCCTTAGGCAGTTTTTGCCTGTTGTCAGAATCAAAGTTCCATTTATCGTTCAAAGGTTTGTCGCCATTAATAATAAGAACATGATGTTTCTTTCGCATATATCGATAAAAAGTTTCCATCAAATACATTTTTTTTCCGTCAAATAAATTTTTCAATTCATCTCGAGAACTATAAAAATGTTCACTGTCAACTACGCTATATTTAATTTTAAGTTGGTGTGTAAAGTTTTTTAATAATTTATCTAATCTGTATTCATCAGGCAATTGATATTCAAAATTGGTGAATTGATATTTTTCTATTAAAGCTTCGCAATTTTTATCAAATTGTTGCAAATTATTTTTATCATTTAAATGTATATAAATCACTTGGTGCTTTAGTTTTTTCAATTCTTTGGCAAAATTTTGCATGGCTGAAAAAAATCCAACTACCTTTTGAATATGATGTTGAGCATAATCTGTTTCACTTCTTAGTTCCATTAATACGTTGGTTACTGAAGCATCTAAAGTTTTGAACCAGGAGTGATTGATGTTGAGTTGATCACCTAATATTAAACGCAATGTTTTATTCTTTTTCATAACTTCTTATTATTTCTACATCGGTTGCTACAATATTTTACATCATTCCAGTTTTTTTCCCATTTTTTTCTCCAAGAAAATGGTTTATTGCAGGTGATGCAAATTTTAGAGGGAAGATTTTCTTTTTTAACACCTTTCATTTTAATACTTTTAAAAACATATTCGTTTCCAATCAACACTTATAGCTGATCCTTCTGCAAGCATCACCTTATTTGGCTTTGTTTTGTTTAACACATTAAAATTTGCACCGTAAAAAGCTGAAAAATCACAGTTTATTTGATAATTTTGAATGGGGTTGATTTCCCATCTAGGATGATTGATTTTATATTCAATACTCTGTTTAGGATTTATTTTGGTATAACCGAAGTAGTGCTCAAAAATAAATTCTTCCATACTATTTATTTCCATTTTTTGTTTCGAATCATAAGCTAATACGCTAATACTATTCCATTTGGATTTCACTTTCCATTGATAGGTTATTTCTTTTTTATCGTTTGTAAAAATCCATTGATGTTTAGTGGGTATGGCAATATAATGTTCTTTATAGAGTTTGTTGGCAACCCAAGCCACAATTTTATTGGGCACAGTTTCATTGATAAAAACTACTCCACGTCTCAATTCTTTCCCTACTTTTCTAACTACATAAAAACGAAGATTCACTTCTTCAAAAGTTCCCATGAAGGGAATTGGGATATTAAAAATAGAACTTTCTTTAAATAAAAAACCTACCAAACTGACATATGTTTTTCCATGAAAATAATCCAGCTCGACTCCTTTTGGGAGGTATGGCAATAAAATATCAGGCTCAATTTCATAATTAGCCATGATTATATTCTGCCATTTTGCAGTTAGGAAAGTTTTCATAATAATGATATTTGATTGGTCTGTATTGATTTTTTCTTTTTCTTTAAAAAAGATTTAGGGTTGCTTACATGCTTTGCTAAAATTCGTTTTCCTTCTTCTTTCACTTCGTCTTTTTTTCTAAAACTCCAAATTACATCGCTTGCGAACTTTCTTGTTTCCTCTAAATTAACAATTGGTTTAGGATAATGTTTTCCAATTTCGCATTTATATAACTGTTGTTCAACTTCACTTAGCTTATTTGGTTCATGAATTAAATTTGCCGGAATATATTTAAGTTCAGGAATCCATTTTTTAATAAATAATCCCTCTTTATCGTGGTCTTCGGAGTTTTTTATGGGATTATAAATTCTAATGGTATTAATGCCTGTAGTGCCACTTTGCATTTGTAATTGTGGGTAATGAATACCCGGCTCATAATCCAGAAATTGTCGGGCTAAAAAATGTAATTCTCGCCAATCTTGCCATAGATTAAAAACAAAAAAAGAAACCACCATAGCACGCATTCTGAAATTAATATAACCTGTGGCAACAAGGCATCGCATGCAAGCATCAATAATTGGAATTCCCGTTTGTCCGTTTTGCCATGCAGTTATGTATAATTCATTTTTGGGTTTGATCAAAATATTGTAAGCCTTATTTATATTTTCAAATTCATATCGACATTCATCTTCAAATTTTTGTATAAAATGACAGTGCCAATGCAATCGGGAAATGAAATTACTCAAAGCTCTTTTATTATTAGAAATATTGAAGTTTTGCTTAGTGTATTGATAAACCATGCGCATACTGATATTGCCATAGCTTATGTAAGGGGATAATCGACTACATCCTGTTCGACTCAATAAAGGTTTACTTATATGTTTGCTGTAATTTACATGACGTTTTTTTATAAAATTTTCTAAATAGCGCCAAGCCCAATATTCACCTCCTTCTTGAAAGTTTATATTTCGGGATAAGATTTCGATTGGTAAATTTGCTCCTTTTATCTCATGATAAAGGCAATCATCTATATGAATGATATTCCAATCCTTTTCATCAACAAATACCGGTGCAGAGGTCATTTTTGTTTCCCAAAGTTTTTCCCATTTTTTTCGTGATTTTAATTTACGAATAATACCATTCGTTTGATACTCTTTCCAGGTTATGTCGTGATTTTGAAATAGTTTTTTTATTATCTTGTCTCGTTTATAAGTTAATCCGTTGCCAATTTCTTGAGATGAAAAAACGGTTTGGATAGAAAAATAATTCAATAAGGTTTCAAAAACTATTTTAGCTTCATCATGAAAAATAAAAATTTTAGAATTAAGGTTTTTTAATTTTTCATTCATCTCCATCAGTGATTCGTGTACAAAACGCCAATGCCTTGTATCACTGTCATGATGAGACATTACAGAAGGTTCGAATATGTATATTAGTAATAAAGGAAGCCCTGATTTTTGGGCGAAATAAATTGGTTCGTGATCGGTAAAACGCAAGTCGCGTTTGAACCAGACTAGATTAAGTTCTTTTTTTTTCAAACATACAAATTTAAATAAAAGATCATAATTTTGACACTGCGTTCAATTTTTTTTTTACTCAATCAAATCTATATTTTAATAATTAATAAAACACCATGGTTTATTTTGTTTAATATTCTTAATATAGTTTATTATATTTATATAAAATATTTTTTGTTTTGAAAAAAAGAGACATAATTATCTTTGTTTTAGTTTTTTTTAATAGTATTTCTTTTAGTCAAAACATAATCTGTCCAAGTCCATATATTTTTATGGATGGTTCAGCTTTTATTAGGATTTATGATCCAAGTCAGCCTCCATCAGTTTCAAATCCATCTAATACAAATATTCCAACTCTAACTAATGGCGGCGGCTTAACATTAATGCCAAATATTAATGGGGGAACAGTTTGCCCCACTTTTTATAGTGTTTTGGGAGGTAATTATTATTATTGGAATGGTGTTTCATGGGTAAATACTGGGCATTCAACAGGAAATGGATCTGCCGTTAATATAGCAGGTTGTGGAACAACAATTTATAATTTAGTTGGAGGAACAGGTCAAATATATTCTTATAACGGAACATCAAATGGAACTCTTTTAACTACTATTATGGGTTTTAATGGTGGGGGCCCTTATGACATAGTTACAGATTGTAATTGTAATTTTTATTTATTAAATACAACAAATCCCAATCAAAATTTAACATTATATAGTCCTCTCGGAGCTGTTATTAGTACATGGTCATTAGTTGGTATGCCAAATGTAGCAGCAGGGGGTGGTTTTGCAATAATTGGAAATTCAATTTATGTTAGGAATGGTAATTTTTATGCTGGAACTATTTCTGGATCAAGTGTTACATTTTCACTCGTAAATGGTTTTTCAGCAAATGCTGGCGATTTTGCCTCATGTCCTGTTTGTAATAATGCAGTTCCTCAACAAACTTTAAATGCTTCAATAAGTCCTGGAGGGCAATTAAGTTGTAATAATAACACATTATCAATTTCTGTAACTTCAACAGTTAATCCATTAAATTATACATGGACTGGACCCGGAATAGTCGGAGCTGCAAATGGGGCATCGATAACGGCCAATGCTGCAGGCGTTTATACCTGTTTAATTTCTTCTTTGGGATGCCCTTCAAGCCAATTAGTTTTAACATCTACAATATCTAGTAATATTTCCACAGTTAATGCAGTGATTACACCGTCTGGAAATGTTTGTACAAATTTAACTGGTATCATACAATTTCAAGCATCGCCAATAGGAGGTGCCAATTCAACACAATGGTTTGGGCCAGGAATTATAGCTGGAGCAAATAGTCCATCAATCTCAACGAGTGCCGTTGGAATTTATTCCTTAATTGTAACAAATACCATAAATGGTTGCTTTGGAACACAAACTGTTGCTGTTCATCAAACTCCAACTGTTTCTATTGCTTTAACTAGTAACACGATGTGTTCGTTTTCATATAACGGATCGCTATCATCATTAACTATTAGTCCGTCTGGTGCATTAAATTATTATTTAACTACAAGTTTAAATTATACAGCTAATGGCTCAAATACAATTAGTTGGCCTATTTCTGGAGTTTCTACAAATACTCCAACACAAGTAAATATAGTGGTTAATGGAACGAGTGGTTATTGTTCAAGTTCAGCTTTTTCTACCTATACTATTTTTCCTAATCCGAATTTAATTTTAAGTCCTGTTTTTTCTAGCATTTGTATTGGAAGCTCACAAACTTTAAGTGTATCCGGTGCACAATCTTATACTTGGTCAGGATCACAAAGTTTAAATTCTTATAGTACAAGTATTGTAAATGCTAACCCTTTGGTAACATCATTTTATTCAGTTATAGGATCTAATTATGGTTGCAATAGTATAACACAAAATAGTACTTTAAGTGTTGTTCCATTGCCAAATGTATCAATCAGTCCAATAACTTCAACTATTTGTTTAGGAACGATTTCTTCGTTAAGCGTTACAGGTAATTCTAATGTATTTTCTTGGGCACCTCCAAATGGAATAAATAGTACTAGTATTGCAATAGTAAATGCAAGTCCAAATAGCAACCAAGTATACACATTAATAGGGTCATTAAACTCTTGTTCTAGTTCAGCTACTTCAACTGTATATGTTGTTAATCCTCCGGTTTTATCTTTAGCATTATCAAGTAATACAATATGCGAATATAATTATTATGGTTCTCCTAATTCACTTACATTAAGCCCCAGTGGAGCAAATAGCTATACTTTATTAAATGGAACAAATTTTGTAGTAACAAACTTATTTAATAGTTTTCAAATTAATCCAATTGCTTCGCAACAAAATATAGTTTCTATTGGAGTTACAACATTGATTGGTGTTACGAGTGTTTGTACAGCTTCTATTTTGCAAACATTTTCTATTTTACCAAACCCAATACTGAGTATATCCCCATCATCTGCCTCTATATGTCCGCTACAAAATCAAATTTTTTATGTAAATGGTGCTTCAACTTATAGTTGGTTACCCTCTAATGATTTAAATACTTTAAATGGAAACATTGTTTTATCAAATCCTATTAATACTAATATTTATTCAGTAATAGGTACTAGTGTGGGTTGTAATAGTAATTTACATTCTGCTCAATTAATAGTTAAACCTATTCCAAATGTTTCGGTTGACCCTCAATTATCATCAATTTGTTTTGGTAATTCAATTCAATTGGTTGCAAATGGAAATGGTTCCAATTATTTCTGGAGCCCATCAATTGGTTTAAGTACTGTAATTGGACAATCTATTATTGCAATTCCATTAACATCTCAAAATTATACTGTATTGAGTACATTAAATTCTTGTACAAATTCTGCAATAGCATCAGTATCTGTGATTTCTTTACCCAATCCAATAGTTATAGCATCTCAATACACGGTTTGTAATGGATCTAATACTCAATTATCTGCATCGGGAGCTATTTCATTTAATTGGATTCCTTCACAAACTTTAAATTATGCTTTTGGAAACTCGGTATTGGCTTTCCCAAATTCAAATACAATTTATACAGTTCATGCATATAATGGGCCATGTGCTGCTTCAACAACTATTCAAATTAACACAATTCCATATCCTAATATGACCATTAATGCAAGTGCTAACCAAATATGCTCTGGTTCAACAGTTAGTCTTTATGCAAATGGAGCTCAAACATACAGTTGGTATCCAAATTCTGGTTTAACTAATCCTTATGGCTCTCAAATACTTGCGGCTCCTCTGGTAAATACAAACTATACCGTTGTTGGCTCAAATTCCAATGGAACAATAAGTTGCTATCAGCAGATGAGCTATTCTGTAATTACTATTTCTCGAGTACAGGGTCAAGTATCAAAGAATGTATCGCTTTGTATGGGTGATAAAACAACTCTGACTGCTTCAGGCGGTAATACATTTAATTGGTCGCCGCCAAATGGTTTAAATACAACCAGTGGTTTTGGCGTTGTTGCAAATCCAACTTCCACAACCATTTACACTGTTCAAATTGGCAAAGATTTATTTTGTAGTTCCACTTTAACAGTAGTGGTCAATGTAAACCCAAAGCCAGTTGTTTTTGCAGGTAGAGATTCTATTTATAATATGGATGAGTTAATTTATTTAAACGCGAATGGAACAGGCACATTAACTTGGATTAGTGGCAGCAATATAGTTTGTCAAAATTGTCCTGTAACAATTGTAAATCCTATAAGGGATGAGTGCTATGTTGTTGAAGCCGAAAATGAATTTGGGTGTAAAGTTCAAGACAAAGTGTGTATACAATTAACTGCAGATATTTATTATTACGTACCTAATTCCTTTACGCCTAATAATGATAATCTAAATGATGTATTTTATTTGTTTGGAAATGGATTAAACGATTTTAAGATGGAAATTTTTGATAGATGGGGTAGTTTGTTATTTTATTCAAAAGATCAATCGATAGGATGGGATGGAAAATTTAATGGGTTGATTTGTAAAAACGATTCTTATATTTATAAAATTACTTTTAGAGGATTAAATGGAAAATTAAATCTTAAACAAGGATATATTAATTTGATAAATTAAAACACATTATATAATTTAATTTTTATCTTTTTTATTCGCACATTAATTCGATACCTTCTAAGTAAATTCGTAAAAAATTTAATTTCATTATATTTTTTTAAAATTACTTGTTGAATATTAGTTATGAAATTTTCGGAATACCATATTGCTAAAGAAATAAAACAAAGTTTAGAAGAGTTGGGATTTAAACGACCCACGGATATTCAATATAAAGCTATACCCTCAATTTTAAAATTAGAAGATGTATTAGCTATTGCGCAAACCGGAACTGGTAAAACTGCCGCTTTTGCCATACCCGTTATTAATTTATTACATGTTAGAAAAGAATATGATGATTTGCAAGGAATAAAATGTTTAGTAATGGTGCCAACTCACGAATTAGCAATTCAAATTACAGAAGTATTTACCTCAATTGCAAAACATACAAAAATTACCACATTAGGAATTTATGGGGGAGTTGACCAACAATCTCAAATAGAAACATTAAAAAATGGCGTAGATGTATTGATCGCAACACCTGGCAGATTATTTGATTTAGTAAATCAAAAACACATCAAGTTAAGATCAGTAGAAATTTTAATATTAGATGAGGCAGACCATATGCTAGACATGGGTTTTTATAAGGATATTAAATATTTAACAACCTATTTACCACAAAAAAGACAAACCTTATTTTTTTCTGCAACAATAAATGAACACATTAAGGATTTAGCTTATTCTATAGTTAAAAATGCTATTCGTATTCAAATTTCACCTAAAGACCCTGTAAATAAAAATATTGATCATTGTGTTATGTTTGTTGCAATGGATGACAAACGTTTTTTTTTAGAGCGTTTAATAAACGAAAATCCAGGAACAAAAGTTTTAGCATTTGTTCGTACAAAAGTAAGAGCTGAAAGGGTAATGTCTGCAATGCAAAGAGTAGGAATAAAAAGTGTAACCATGCATGGTGGTAAAAATCAGGAAAATCGATTACAGGTATTAAATCAATTTAAAAGTGGGGAAGTGAATTTATTAATTGCTACTGATGTAAGTGCAAGAGGTATTGACATTGCGAATATTGATTATGTTGTAAATTATGATTTACCGGATGAACCCGAAAATTATGTTCACAGAGTTGGACGATCGGGTAGGGGAACAAAAAAAGGAAATGCCGTTTCTTTTTGTAGTGATGAAGAAAAACCAATTTTAATTCAAATAGAATCTTTCTTAACAAAATCAATAAAAGTATTAGAAGTTAAGAAAGATGATTATGCACAAACTTTATTGTATACTGAAGATACTTCTGATAATTGGAAATTATTGATGAAAGAAGCTGATAAAACAAAACCGAAAAAGAAAAATAAAAAGAAATAGTTTTATATAAACTTACATTTTCTGCTGGCAAAGGCGCACATTCTTAATAATATAATTCCATGTTTAAATCTAGATATGTTTGTTTCACCGTATGTTCGTTCTTTATATCTAATTGGCACTTCTAAAATTTTTAAATTTAATTTATGAGCGCCAAATAATAAATCAAAATCTCCAAAAGGATCAAATTCACCAAAATAAGTTCTATTTTTAATTAATTTAATATAATCAGTTCGAAACATCACTTTGGTTCCACATAAAGTATCTTTAAATCTCTGTTCTAGTAGCCATGTAAATGCCCAGCTAAAAAAATGATTACCTAAATAATTTAAAAAACGCATGGCTTCTTTATCCATAGGATAAACTAATCGAGTACCATTAATAAAATCTCCTTTTCCGCTAGCAATATTATTATAAAATTTAGGTAAATCTTCAGGTGGCACAGTTAAATCAGCATCTAAAATCATTAAAATATCACCAGTAGCTATTTTATATCCTTCACGAACGGCATCTCCTTTTCCTTTTCCTTTTTGTTGTCCTATTTTAATGTCATGTGTAGCAGCATATTTTTTTTGAATGTCTTGAATTTTTTGCCAAGTGTCGTCGGTGCTATTCCCTTCAATGAATATAATTTCGATGTGTTTGCCAAAATTAGGTAATCTCAAAATTGCATTTTCTATATTTCCACTTTCATTTCGCGCAGGAATTATAACTGAAGTAGAATATTTATTAAAGTAATTATTTATGTTTATTTCCGGTAATGGTTTAGCGAAACTATAAATGTTTAAACTAAAAAATCTAAAAAAGGGAAATTTAGCTAAATATTTATTTAAAATAAATGATAAAACAGGGAAAAAAAACGGAAAAATTAATCGTTTACTGTTTCTGTATACATCAAAACTAGAAACATAAAGTAAATTATTAATATCTCTTGTGCTGAGCCAATTTTGAGTAGGTGTTTTTTGTTTAATACCAATAAATTCTGAAAATTTAATTAAGGGCTCCCAGATTGAATTATAATATTGAACAATCACTTTAGTATTAGGATGGCAGCATTTTTTTACTTGTTCAAACACATTTTGAATGTCATCAACAAAACCAATTAAATTACTAATAATAATTAAGTCAAATGTTTGGTTTAACTCAATGTTATTAGCATCCATTAACAAAAAGTTGATATTTTTTTCGTTGTGTTTTTCTTTTGCCCAAGAAATATATTCAGAACTAAAATCTATACCTGTTTTTTTAGATCCTAATATGCGTGCAAGTAAATCTCCACAACCACAACCAACCTCCAAAACTGAGCTATCTTCGTGAGAAAAATAATTTATGTAATTTGAAATTTCATTCCAATAATATGCACTAAAAAGACGTTTTTTTCGTTTTTTGCCCTGTCTATTAAAATATGATTGTATTGTTTCTTCCACTTAAATTTTTTCAATTTCAATAGTACAAAATAAACCAATTTGTTTTGATAATGGGGAAATTAACCACTCAATTCCTTTTACAAAATTATACATAAAAAACGGAAGCATTGCACTTCTTGAAACTCCACCACTTATAACGTAAGAAAAAGGAGAGTGATATTTAATTGACTTAATTTTTAAAGAAGGAAAATCTTTTTTAAACAAATCTAAATCTCTTTCAAAATAAATATATGGTAAAGCTTGATTACTATTAGATAATGGGTTTCCAGCTTTAATTTCTCTTTGTCCCTTGTCATCAAATGGCTCGTGATGAAAACGTTTGTATATAAATCTTGCTAAATAGCTATTTGCTGGTTCGGTCATAATTATTTTACCACCTTTAATTAATGTACGTTGTGCTTCTTTTAAAAATAAGTGTGGCTTGGAAATATGATGAAAAACATTAAGCATGACTATACTTGCCAATTCATTTTCTTTAAAAGGAATTTTTTCAGCAGAAAAAATAAGGTCAACGTTTGGTAATGATAGAATATCGCTAGTAATTACTTCAGGAAAAACATCTTTTAAAAACCCTCCACCAGATCCAATTTCTAGATATTTTCCATTTTTAATTTTTTTTGATTTTATTATAAAAATTAAATACCAATCGTTATATAAGCGCTTTAGAAATGATTTTTTTAATATAATATTTCTATGCGCCAATGTTGTATTTGGATCATCTAAATCAAAGTCGAATTTATATTTTTTAAACATTTGAACGAGTTGCAAAAATATTAAAATAATGATCTTCTCCTAAATTTTCGAGTGATTGTACTTTTTCTATATTTAGTTTTTGCATAGAATTCTTATTAAGTAAATAACAATTAAATCCATTATTATCAAAAAAATTAAAATACTCAATAACAGAACTGCCAGATTTGTTTAAACCATGTGGCCAAAATTCTGAAATTATTTTAATATTTATATTACTATTTAAGGTTTTTAACATGCCCTTAATAGCTTGCATTTCATATCCTTGAATATCTATTTTTATAAAATCAATTTTATTAAAACTTTCAAATAAGAAATCATCAATACTCACCGCATCAATTTCAATTTCTTGATCATAATCATCTGGTTTATAGGTTCGGTGATCGACATTCAAATTTTTTGAGGTATATATTTTAATTTTTTCCGATTTAGAGCTAACTGCTTTATTATAAATAATAATATTATTTTTTATTTTAGTGCTTTTTTCTAAGTATTTAAAATTTTTAGTGTCTGGTTCGAAACAAATAACTTTTCCTTTTTCTCCAATAATTTCAGATATAATATTTGCATAAAACCCAATATTAGCTCCAATATCTAATACAGTATAATCTTTTTTAATATAATTTTTAAGAAGATCAATTTCAAAAGCATCTTGTTTATTTTTAAAAAACTTATAGAGAGGTTTATAAATAGTAAAGGCATATTTATAAAGAAAATTACCAAATTTTATTTTTAAGGACATTTTTTTAATTGAATAAATAAAAATTAATAAAGAATTTCATAAACATAAGCTTCTTCTATTAATCCTTCGGTATGAACTAATCTCAATTTATTAGGATATTTTTCTGCAATGGGAGCAAAGATATTATGAACGGTATTTATAATTCCAGAACTAGGATCTAAAGGATTTGCCCTCAAACTTCCGAGCATAACATGGGTAACTTTATTTTGTCTAAAATATACTAAAGCACTATCAGGGTTTGATTGGTTAGTTGAGGTATCTTTTTTAACAACACTGTATATTGGGAAAAATTTTTTCCCTTTTCCATAAACAAAACTCATTGGAGCTTTTCGGCTTGCTACAAATGAATCTTTTTTTAAGCTATCTGCACACCATTCACTACATTTTAAAAAGTTTTGCCAATCGGGTGTATAACCAAAATAGGTATCTCCTTTTAAATTTTTTTGAACTATTGGTAGATTTTTAACTCCCTTTTTTAATGTATTTGTAAAAACAGAACCAACAAAAAATAATAATATGAAGATGTAGATGGTTTGACCAATTCCAGGTTTTATAGTTAATTCGTAAAGCGCATAGAGCATTAATATTAAAATAATTGGCATACATACCAATGTTATCCTTGGCTGGTCCCATCTTACTTGAAGTATTATAAAAGAAAGTGTTAATTGAGAAGCAGTGAATAATGATAAAAAAGTGATTTCATTATTTTTATTTCTAATGATTTTCCAAAATCCAATTAAAATTAAAGTAATTGTAATTAATGTTATAACAAAAAATGTTTCGGTGTTTGTTTCATCTCTCCAACCAAGAATTTGGTAAAAACGTTTACTAAAAGATAGATTACAATTATCAATAAAACGTTGAAAAAAACCAAAAAAATCTTCGTTACCTAAACTTATATCATAAGGATCTTTTTGTAATAATATTTTACTTTGTCCGCTAAATTGATTTTGTGCACTCCAAATAGTTTTTACTAAAATTTCGTAGGGTAATTTAAATAGAAGGTAAGCCAATAATGAAACTACAATTGCCTTGTAATTTTTTTCTAAAATAAAAAATAATATTATAGCAGGAATAGCAACTATGGCACTACTTTTAGCAGTACTCATCATAAAAATACTAAAGCCAAATAAAAGCCATAATTTAATTTGTTTTTTAATTTGAAGGCCATTTTTATTTATAATATCAATAATTTTAACAGCATAAAAAAAGAAAAGATTTTGTAGTAAGAAGTAAAAAGCCTCAGTAAATGTCATGCTAGCAAAATAAATTATTAAATAGTTAGTTGCATGAAAAATAGCCACCGGTATGAATACTAATGATGGTATTCTTCCTCTTAATGCTTTATAAAATAGTATAAAACCTAAAACATTAAATAAAACCGAAAATAATTTAAAAATAATCAGTTTAAATCCAAATATTTTTATTAGAAAGGCAATAAATAAAGGGTAAAGAGGTGCATTTTGAGTGTAAAAATAATTTGGGAATTCATTCACTAATCTCCACCCTCCTTCAATATATAAAGCGTCGTCATGCGCTTCGCTTATTCTTGAATTAAAAGAAATAAATGAAAAAAATAAACAAGTGAAAAGTAATGTATAAAAAATTTTAGAATCTTTTTTTATAGCCCAGTTTTCAAATTTTTCGTAAATGCTTAGTTCTTTTTTTGTCGATTTTGTTATCTGGATTTTAGCTTTTGCCATAGTTATCAAAAATAACAATTTTTTAAATTAATTAAACCAGTACACAAATTTTAATACTAATGCATTATTTTTATTATTAAAGTTTTCTGAAACATAATTATCAGAGTAAACAATAAATATATCACTCATAGGGTTAAAACGATATTGTAAACGGGTATTAATATTAAAGTTTTTTATTTGGCTATTATATTGAAGAAAGGTTGTAAAAAAAATATTTCTCGAAAATGATAATTCTATTCGAGGCCCAATTAGATCTAAAATTACTTTATTTACATTTGGTAATGTTATTTCGTTATGAGTATAATTAAGTCCAAAAATAGTATAAGGTTGTTTTCTGAAAGTAATCTCGGTGTTATATGAAATTTTATTTCCAGTAAAATAGGTTCCATAACTTCCACTAAACGTTACATTTAAAATTTTTCTTTGATTACTTTTAAAACTCAACATAACATCTCTATAGTTATATGAATTTGCTGGTATTGTTTTAATTCCGGAAAAAGTAACATCAGTTGGATAAATTAATTTAGTATAATAGGTATTATAATTTATTAAAATACCCGAAGTATTGGTTAAATTAATATCATATCCAACTTGCGCTAAAACATCAGTTGTTATAAAATTATTATTAGCGTAATAATCCAAAAATAATTTTGGGCCCATTTTATTTATAATAGATTTTTTTGGGTATATAAAATAGTTAAAGCTTGGTTCTATCCTCCAATATGTATTTCTTGTTGTAATATTTTTACTTAAATCTGTTTGAAAAAGTCGTGGCGTAAAACCAGTTTCGGCATTATAATTTTTATTCATGTATTCGTGATTCCAAATGAACATAATTTTTTGAGTGCTATAACTAAGCCAACTGGCATGTGAATAAGCATCATTATTATTTTTATGTGAAAATGAGTGATGAAAGAAAATTTTTCCATTCCATTTATTATCAGCACTTGCTAAATTATAATCTAAACCGAGCACTCTATTAAAATTTGTAATGGAGTATTTATTTGTGTCAAATTGTTGGCGATTAACAAAAATCATTGCAATGTTTGATCTTTTAAAAACATTTCGTTGAATGGCAGCAACCATATAATTTTGTGCAAAAACATCTATATTTTTATCCTTAGTTTTTGCTGTTTGTATATCCATCAATCCAATGCGCCAATTTTTATTTGGCTTTCCACTTAAACGAGCACCAGCAATTATTGGAATTGGATCAGTTGAACCTATTCCAATTCGCCTTGAAAAAAACGGACGCATTTGCCTAAACCCAAAACTGGCAAACAAGTCACTATTTTCTATAAAGAATTGTCTTTGTTCAGGAAACATAAGATTAAATCGAGTGAGATTTGTAATTTGTCTGTCTACATCAACTTGAGAAAAATCAGGGTTTAATGTTAAGTCTAAATTCATTGACGAAGATAATCCGATTTTTCCATCCAGACCAATATTAGCTCCATATTTTGTATCAGTTTTAGTCACAAAATCTTTTGAGGATCTAGCAATTGAATAAGGAATAATGGCAATGTTATTACCAGTTTTTTTTGGATTATTATCCCATATTAATTCTCCAGAAAATGCTAAACTAGCAATATTAAACTGACGTGGAACTTTATTCCACGAAGAATTTTCGTTTCTTTTTAAATCATTTCTTGCAAAGTTTATTTTCCAGTTTGATAGTTCAGGTTTAAATCTTATTGATTTAAATGGAATTTCTATTTCTACTGTCCAGTTTGAACCATTTCTTTTTACTTCGGCAAACCATTTGTTATCCCATGAAGTGGTAACCCCCATACTACCTCCATTGGCAATTAATCCTTCTCTTTGAACACCAAAAGGGTTTACACCAAAACTGAAGCCGTTTTGTTGGTCAGAAAATGGATCTAAAGTAACGACAAAAGCATCACTTAATGGGTATGAAAAATCTCTTTTTAAGGATTGTATTACAAAATTTCCAGGTAACGAATCATAACAAATAGCTGCAATAAAAATAGACTTATCATTATAAGTCATAAAAACCTCAGTCTTTGATATTGCCAAAGAAGTATCATATGGAAAGTTTTGCCAAAAATCACTAGCAGTTTCGCTAATTTTCCAAACAGTTTCATCTAATAAGCCGTCTATTGTAATTTTTTCAATTGTTTTTTTTATAGATAAACTTTTTTTTTCTTGTGAAAAAATGAATGAGCTTAATAGTAATAAAAAAAGTATAAAATTATTCTTCAAGTGATTGTAAATTTAGATAAAGAATTTCTATCTTTTTTTGATATTCTAAAATATTCGTAATTAATTTAATTTTTTAACGAATTTGTTTAATTATTAAAAATAGAGATCATATTCGAATATATTCACCTTCTTTTAATGTGCCTAATTTAAAATGATGGATTCTTGTTCTAATTAACATTATAACGTTATATCCTAATGTTTTGCACATTTTTCTTATTTGTCTATTTTTACCTTCTTTTAGTATAACCCGAATCGAAAAATTATCAATTATTTTACATTGACAAGTTTTGGTAATATAATTATTAATTAAGATACCCGAGGTGAATAATTTTATAAACTCCTCATCAGGTTTTTTATCCAAAACAACATCATATTCTTTTTCTTTTTCAAACTTAGGATTACATAATTTTTCAATCCATTTTCCATCATTACTTAATATCAATAATCCTTCAGATTGTTTATCTAATCTTCCAGCAATAGCAAGATTATTGAAATTTTTAAAAAATACCGAAAGGTTATTTGAAATAGATGAATTTAATGTACTTTCAAAACCTTTTGGTTTATAAAATAAAATACAAATATGTTTTATTTTATTTCTAGTAATTATATTATTTACTTTAATTTCAGAGTTTTGTGATAAAATTATGTTTTCATTTATAATTTTGTTATCAATCATTACTTTATTATTCTTGATTAAATCTCTTGCTTTTTGATTAGTAAAAAAAAGTTGATGAACTAAATAAAATACTATTCTTTTTTGAAAACTCATAGGGTAAATTTAATAATTTATAGACTGTTTTATAATTTGTTATTAAAAGAGTAGTTTTGTAATTATGGAAGCAATGATTTCTTTGAAAAGCATTAAAAAAACATACAAAATTGGCGATGAAATTATCGAGGCTTTAAAAGAGATTACTTTAAATATTTATAAAAATGAATATGTCGCTTTAATGGGCCCTTCTGGTAGCGGAAAATCAACATTAATGAATATGCTGGGATGTTTGGATAGCCCCAGTTCAGGCGAATATATTTTAAATAATTTATCGGTAGCAATTATGAGTGATAACGATTTAGCTCAAGTAAGAAATAAAGAAATTGGTTTTGTTTTTCAAACATTTAATTTATTGCCAAGAGCTTCAACTCTTGAAAATGTTGCTTTGCCACTTGTTTATGCTGGATTTTCTAAAATAAATAGAGAAAAAAGAGCAAATGATGTTTTAGAAAGCGTAGGCTTATCTAATAGAGTTAATCATAAACCAAACGAACTAAGTGGTGGGCAAAGACAAAGGGTTGCTATTGCTCGAGCTCTAGTCAACAATCCTGCTATTATTCTAGCTGATGAACCAACTGGTAATTTAGATAGTAAAACTTCAGTTGAGATAATGGGTTTATTTGAAGAAATTCATAAAAAAGGTAATACCATTATTTTGGTTACCCATGAAGAAAATATTGCACTTCACGCGCATCGAATTATTAGATTAAAAGATGGATTGGTAGAAAGTGATACTAAAAATGACAAAATAACAACATATAAAAAAAGATTAGATTCTTTTGAAGATTAATTATTAAAATTAAATAATAAATTAATTTTCTGAGGGTTTATTTTTTATAAAATTTAATTCTAATAAAAATTATAAATTTATATCCATAAAATGAAATTACTTATAGTATTATTGTTTTTTTATTTTACCGTTAATTCTCAAATCGATTCATCTAATAAGATACACATTATTGGAATTCATTTAGGTGGTCAAATTCCTGGAGGTAATTTGGTGAATCGTTTTGGTCCAAATTTAGATGCCGGAATAACCTATTTTATTAAAACAAAAAAAGATTGGATTTTTGGAATTGAATCTAATTACATGTATAGTAATAATGTTAAAGAAGATGTTTTGAACCAGCTAAAAAATGATGAAGGTAATCTAACAAATAATTTAGGTTATCCTGCTGATGTTAGAGTTACCCAAAGAGGATTAGGAGTTCATTTAATTACTGGCCGAGTTTTTAAGATAATTAAAAATAATCAAAATTCTGGCTTAGTGATTAATATTGGTTTCGGTTATTTGCAACACAAAATTAATATCTATGATGCTGAGCAAAAAATTGCAGCTATAAAAGGTGATTTAATATTTGGATACGACCGATTATCATTAGGTGTTTCTTTTTCTCAATTTATAGGATATTTACATTTAAGCAAAAATCGACTTTCTAATTTTTATTTTGGATTAACTATGTATGAAGCTATTACAAGAAATATTAGACAAATTAATTATAATACTGGTTTATCTGATACAAAACAACATTTAGATTTGATTAATGGTTTTAAATTTGGATGGATTTTGCCATTATATAAAAAAAAACCAAGTGATTTTTATTATAATTAATGTATGATTATGTTTTTTTATAATTTAGTTATTTATTTTTATGGCTTTCTTATAAAATTAGCTTCTTTTAATAATATTAAGGCTAAACAATGGGTTAAAGGAAGAAAAAAATGGCGAAAACAACTTCAATTACAATTATCAATTCATTCAGATAAACCAAAAGTATGGATACATTGTGCTTCTTATGGAGAATTTGAACAAGGTAAACCAGTTATTGAAGCTATTAAAAAGCAAAAACCTGATCATGTTATTATTTTAAGTTTTTTTTCGCCAAGTGGTTACGAGGCCTTTAAATTTTGGAATGGAGCAGAGGTAGTATGTTATTTACCACTAGATACTAAAAAAAATGCGCGTGATTTTTTGAAAATTATTAAGCCAAATAAAGTATTTTTTATTAAGTACGAATTTTGGATTAATATTTTAATTGAATTAAAAAAACAACACATTTCAACCTATTTAATTTCGGGTGTTTTTAAAACTAATCATCCCTTTTTTAAATGGTACGGTTCTATTTTTAGAAAATCTTTATTAAGCTTTGATCAATTATTTATCCAAGATGTTAATTCTGGTAATTTATTAAATAAAATAAATATTTTAAATTACACAGTTTCTGGAGATAGTCGTTTTGATAGGGTGATTGAAATAAAAAATAATTTTAAATCAATTTTGTTTTTTGATGAGTTTTGTAGCAAACATAAAATTATAGTTGCCGGAAGTACTTGGCCAAAAGACGAAGAATTATTAATTAATAGTTTTAAAGCACTTAATGAACCGGACATGAAATTAATTTTAGTTCCTCATGAGCTAAATCAATCAAGAGTATCAAATTTGCAAGTATTATTACAAAAAAATAATTTAAAATATCAATTTTATAATCAAAAAAAATTAAATATTAACTATAATGTTTTAATTGTTGATACCATCGGCTTACTCTCTAAATTATACTATTATGCCGATTTAGCTTATATTGGAGGTGGCTTTAACTCCGGAATTCATAATTGTTTAGAAGCAGCAGTTTATTTTAAACCTATTCTTTTTTGTGGAAATAATTTTAATAAATATAACGAAGCTCTTGATTTAATTAATTTAAACGCTGCTTATAATGTTAATAGTATAACAGATGTAAATAAAATTGTTAAAAAATTACTGTATGATAAAACATATTTAGATAAAATAAAACAAAATTTAAAATTTTACTTTGATCAAAATTCAGGAGCTACTGAAAAAGTAATGTCTCGTATTAAATGGTAATTGATGAATTTTATTTGGCAGAATTTATTGTAAGTAATATACTATTCCATAGTAAACTAGCACTTTTATCCCAAGAAAATTTTTGTTTTTGAATAAGTCCTTTTTTAATTAAGTCTTTGCATAATGATTCATTCTTATAAATGCACATCATTGCATTTTTTATTTCTTGAATATCTAATGGATTTACTAGTACTGCAGCATCACCAGCTATTTCAGGTAAACTTGTAACATTACTTGTAATTATTGGAACCTGAACTTCCATAGCTTCAATTAGAGGTATTCCAAACCCCTCGTAATACGGAACAAACGAAAGTGCAATGGCGCTAGCTAATATGTCAGCTAATTCATCATCATTTATTCTATCAGTTAAAATTACTTCATTTTCTAATTGATTGTCTTTAATAACAGAACTAATTTCAGAAAATCCCCAAAAAATTGGTCCAGCTAAAATTAATTTAATTTCAGACTCGCTCTCTTTTTTAAATAAGGCAAAAGCACGAATTAAATTTGGAATATTTTTACGAGGATGAAGAGAGCCAATAGATACAAAATATTTTTTTCCTTTGCTGTATTTTTCTCTAATACTTTGTTTTGTTATATCATCTAATGGTTTAAAAAAAGAATGTATACCATTATAAACTACATCTATTTTATTTGGAGTTATATTGTAATTTTTAACAAGATCATTTTTACTGAATTCCGAAACAGTTGCTATTCTTGAAGCTTGTTTGGCAAATTTTGGAAAAAAGTGGTTATAATATTTTTCACTTAACCATTTAGAATCCTTGGGATGATGCAAAAAATTGATATCATGAATAACAGGTAATTGCAAACAATTAGCACCTAAGGATAAAAAGCCATCTGGTGATAAAAATAAATCAGGTTTAATCTTATTAAGTATTTGTTTTACAGAAAATTGAAACCAAGTATAATATAAAACTGGATGACGAGCTTTGGGAGAGATAATTAAAGGAGTAATATTATCGTTAAAAATAAAATCTGGATCAAATTCCCTATCAAATAAAAATATAAAATGTACATTTGGATTATTTTGAGTAATTCTTCTTAATGTTTGATAGCTAAACCATCCAATACCATCTAATCTGTCTTTTAATAATAAACGAGAATTTACAACAATTTGCATAATACAAATCTATGAAATTTGAATAGCTAAACACATTAAAAAAGCTATATTTGTGACCTTAAAATGCAGAAAAAGAAATTTATATTTGATTTAGCTATTTTATTGATTCTTAATCTCTTGATTAAGCCATTTTGGATATTAGGAATTGAGCCTAATGTTCAAATAAAGGTTGGGGATATAAGTTATGGTGAATTTGCTGCACTATTCAATTTTTCTTTGTTAATGAATATTTTATTAGATTTTGGTTTGACTAATTTTAATAATAAAAATATATCTCAAAATACCCACTTACTGAGTAAACATTTTAGTAAAATGCTCAGTGTAAAATTCGCACTTGCTTTGGTATATATCTCTATTTCATTGCTGGTAGGCTTTTTTATTTTAAATTATGAATTTAGATATATGAAGTTGCTCATTATTTTATGTATAAATAACTTCTTTTTAAGTTTTATTTTATTCTTACGTTCTAATTTATTGGCCTTACACCTTTTTAAAATAGATAGTATTGTCTCTGTTTTAGACAGAGTAATTATGATTATTATTGTTTTATTATTATTATTTAATGTTTTTGGGTTAAATATTAATATTATGAACTTTGTTTATGCCCAAACAACCGGATATGCATTAACGGCTATGATTGGTTTTTTAATTGTGCTTAATAAAACACAATCCTTTAAATTAAATTGGGATTGGGCTTTCAATCGAATGATATTAAAAAAAAGCTTTCCATTTGCAATACTAGTCTTACTCATGACTTTTTATAATAGATTAGATAGTGTTATGATTGAAAGGATTTTACCTGGCGATTTAGGAAAAAAAGAAACTGGTATTTATGCTAAAGCTTTTCGTTTGTTAGATGCTGCCAATATGATTGCATATCTTTTCTCAATTCAATTATTACCACTTTTTAGCCGAATGATTAAAAATAAAGAAAATATTGAAAAAATCGTGAAGTTATCTTTTACAATTTTAATTACTCCTGCTTTAATTATTTCTATCAGTAGTATTTTTTATTCAGCTCATTTTTATGAATATATTTATAAAGGCGAATTAGAAGGGTATGAAATCTTATCTCTATTGATGTGTTGTTTTACAGCGATATCTATTACTTATATTTTTGGCACACTTTTAACAGCCAACGGTAATTTAAAATATTTAAATTTAATGGCTTTAAGTGGTATATTTATTAATTTAATTCTAAATTTTATTTTAATTCCAATATATCATGCTAAAGGAAGTGCTATTTCCAGTGTTATTACTCAGTTTATTACTTGTCTAATTCAAGTTTTTATTTCTTATAAAATATTTAAATTTCACTATAATAAACAATTACTTATTTCGTTGATATTGTTTATTGGAGGCCTATTTTTTATTAACTTTATTACAATTAACTTCACAATGCAGTGGACAATAAATTTTTTAATAATGCTGGTTTTAAGTTCTTTATTAGCTTTTTTAACTGGTTTAATAAATCTAAAATCAGTATTACGTTTCATTAAAATTAAATAATTATGTTAGAAAATATATCCTCTAAAGAACTTTTTATTAAAATATATAAATGGAGAAAAATATTTATAAAAATCACATTAATTTCTGCTTTATTAATTGGCATACTCGTTTTTTTAATGCCTAAACAATATAAATCTACCTCCATTTTATTTGCTGCTAGACAGTTTTCTGTTTCTAAATTAATTATAGAAGCTAATGCAGGTAATCAAGAAGATTATATGCAAATTGGAGATGAAGATGATTGTGAAAAATTAATTCAAATACTTACTTCAGATGCTTTAAAGCTTAAAGTGGCTGATGCCTTTAATTTATGGGAACGTTGGGATATTAAGGATACTAATTTTTCTTATCATTATTTAAAACTAAAATGGGAAGATCAAGTATCGATTAAACGAACTGAATTTAATAGTATTAAAGTCGAGGTATACGATTATACCGCAAACGGTTCAGCTCAATTAGCAAATGGAATTTCTGATTATGCTGATTCTGTCCGTCGTGATATGACGAAATCAATTGCCTCTGAAGTTCTTAAAATTGTTAAGGAAGAATATAACAATACACTTCTTAGAATGAAAATTCTTGAGGATAGTCTTCAGGTTTTAAGAAATATAGGAGTTCTTCACTACAAAGAACAAGTCAAAGCCTATTCTAGAAGTTATGCTAAAGCGATAGAAAAAAATGATTTAGAAGCAATGAAACGATTAAATATTACCCTAGACATTTTAAAAAAATATGGTGGTGCTTATGAAAATATTCATGATAATTTAGAAAAATATGGTGCTAAATATCCTGATATTAAAATGAAATATGATGAAGCTATAGTTAATTACAATAAAATAATACCTGCTAAATTTGTTATAGAAAAAGCTACACCAGATGAGTATAAAGCTAAACCCAAACGGATTATAATTATTGCTATATCTGTTATTGCATGTAATCTTTTAGGTTTATTTGTTTTACTTTTAAAAGAGTCAATCACAAAAATTAAAATAGAATAATTTCACTCAATCTAATTTTTTAAGTTTAAATAGAGGCTTGATAAAACAATTAAAACAATACCTAGCTCCTTTTATTATATTAGCTTATATTTTAGGCGATGCCTATGTTTTACTTTACGAAAAATATTATTTTTACCCTTATAATTTATTACCAGTCATCTTTTTTATTACGTATACTGCTTTTTTTCATTTACAACAATTAGTCTTTTTTTTATCTTTTTGTACTCCTTTGGCAATTTCTTTAAAAGAATTGGGCCTTTCTCAAGGACCAGACTTAAGTATACCTACCGAACCAATTATGGCAGGCATAATGCTAATTTATATACTAAACCAATTAAGTAAAAATCAAATTGATAAAAAATTTATTTCTCATCCTATTACGATTATAATTATTTTACAATTATTTTGGATGTTTCTTACTTCTTTAACCAGTATTGATATTGTTATTTCTCTAAAGTATTTTATTTCTCGTTTATGGTTTATTTTTAGTTGTTACATTATTATTCCTCATTTATTTCAAAATAAAAAAAATATTTTCACTTTTGTTTTTGCTTATGCATGGGCTTTAGCAATTGTTGTTATTTATACGATTTTACAACACGCTAAATATAATTTTAATGATAAAGCAGCCGATTGGGTAGTTTCTCCTTTTTATAACGACCATACTGCTTACGGTGCCGCCTTAGCTATGTTTATCCCAGTATTATTGTCAATTTTTTTTATTAAAACCGTATCAAAAAAAGTTAAAATAATGGCTTTTGGGCTTTTTTTATTATTTGTTTTAGGTATTATTTTATCTTTTGCTAGAGCTGGATGGTTAAGCTTAATCATTGCACTCGCTATTTTTATTTCACTTTTATTACGTATTAAATTTAAAACACTATTTTTTTCGGTTTTTATTTTAGGGTCTTTTTTTTTAGTTTTTAAAAATGATGTGTTAATGTCTTTAGGTCAAAATAATACTGATGCAGAAGGCGGTTTTTCTAATAATGTAGAGTCTGTTTCAAATATTTCTACCGATGCAAGCAATCTTGAGAGATTAAATAGATGGAGTTGTGCCATTCGAATGTGGCAGGATAAACCGATTTTTGGTTGGGGTCCTGGAACTTATATGTTTCATTATGCGCCTTATCAATTAAGTAAAGAACATACAATAATTAGTACTAATTTTGGCACAAATGGAAATTCGCATAGCGAATACTTGGGACCACTCTCTGAACAAGGAGTTTTAGGTATTTTAATGGTAGTTATTTTATTAATTTATACCAGTTTTTTAGGTTTTAAATTGGTTTATAGTTTAGTTGATAATGAAGATCGTATTTTATGCATAGGTTTGTTTTTAGGCTTAATGACTTATTTTGTTCATGGTTTTTTTAATAATTTTTTAGATTCTGATAAATTATCTTTACCGTTTTGGTCTTTTTTAGCAGGATTAGTTACGTTTGACATGTATTATAAAAAGTTTGAGATCAAAAAATAATAACAATTTATTAATTTTAATTTGATTATTTTTTTTAATTTTCAGTTTAATACTAAATTTGTGTAAGTTAATTATTTAAAATTTATATCTATGCCTTTCGAACTACCAAAATTAAATTATGCTTTTAATGCATTAGAGCCAAATATTGATGCAAAAACCATGGAAATTCATCATGGTAAACATCATCAAACTTATATTAATAATTTGAATGCTGCTGCTGCTGGTTCCGAAATTGAAAACATGTCTATCGAAGATATTTGTAAATCTATTTCAAAATATCCTATGCCAGTCAGAAATAATGGTGGTGGTCACTTTAATCACAGTTTATTTTGGTCTGTTATGGCTCCTAATTCTGGTGGAACTCCAAATAACGCTATTTCTCATGCGATTGATACTGATTTAGGTGGATTTGAAAAATTTAAAACTGATTTTTCTCAAGCAGGCGCAACACGTTTTGGCAGTGGTTGGGCTTGGCTTTGTATCAAAAATGATGGTAAATTAGCCATTTGTAGTACCCCAAATCAAGATAATCCCTTGATGGATATTTCAGACTGTAAAGGTGTTCCGATTTTAGCTATGGATGTTTGGGAACATGCTTATTATTTAAATTATCAAAATCGACGACCCGATTATATAAATGCTTTTTTTAACGTTATAAATTGGAATAAGGTAAACGAACTATATTTAAATGCTAAACATTAATTCTATTTTATTTTTACTTTTTAAAACGTGATTTTAATAATCAATTTAAGTTTATAATGCGTTTAGAAAAAACTAATAATTTAAGCATAAAGTATCCCTCAATTATATTTGTTATTTTATCTGTCTCATTTTTTCAGTGCGATAAATTTTCAGGAACTAAATGGCTATATTATAATCAAACTTCTTGTTCTGATAAATGGGGTGTTTATTCAAATTTTGATGATTTAAAACAAAAAGTTGAAGATTATATCCAAGCAAAAAAAAATATAAAAGTTTATGATGTTGAAGTTTTATCAAATGGTCCTCAACAAAATTGTTTAGCTTGCACCTGCACAACCGGAAATATAATCAAACTAAAAGTAATGAACAGTGATGTGGTTGAATTAAAAACAGAAGGTTTTTACGAATAAAAATTACAGTGAATCTATTTATCGCCTCAGTAGCAAATAATAAAGGTATTCTGACTTTCGAAGAAAGTTGGCATTGCACAAAAGTTCTTAGAAAAAAAAAAGGAGATCTTATCCGTTTAATTGATGGTAAAGGTAATTTTTTTAATGGTGTTTTGGATATTGTTTCTGAAAAACAATGTTTGGTTATTATTACTGAGGGTCCATTTCAACAAATAAAACATAATTACTATCTTCATTTAGCTATCGCACCAACAAAACAAATTGATAGAATAGAATGGATGATCGAAAAATTAGTTGAAGTTGGAGTGGATGAAATCAGTTTTATTCAATCTAAAAACTCAGAACGAACAGCCATAAAAATCGATAGAATTATTAAAATTGTTGAAAGTGCAGTTAAACAAAGTATACAAGCCTTAATACCCAAGGTAAAAGATATAGTTAATTTTAATAATTTTTTAATAAATACAATTGCTGATCAAAAATTTATTGCACACTGTCACAACGATTCAAAGATAAACATACGTCAAATTGATTTTAAACAAAAAAACACTGTTGTATTGATTGGTCCAGAAGGAGATTTTTCAAAAGATGAAATAAATTTAGCTAACCATAATAATTATGGGTCTATATCTTTGGGAAATAATCGGCTTAGAACTGAAACGGCAGGATTATTTATTTGCCAAGCAGCATCATTATTTAACTAAAACTACAAAAGAGAAATTATATCTTTACTTAATGGATCGGTTTTACTGCTAAAAAATTTTATTATTTTCCCATTCTCGTCTATTAAATATTTACAAAAATTCCATGTAGGAGCCTCAGAACAAACTCCGTTTTTTGTTTTATTACACAACCATTCGTACAAAGGATGAATATCATTACCAATGACATTGATTTTATCCATCATTAGAAAGGTAACTCCATAGTTTTTTGTGCAAAATGATTTAATTTCTGAATTAGTTCCTGGTTCTTGGCCACCGAAATTATTTGCAGGTAAACCTATTACAATAACTTTATTACCATATTTTTCATGTAACTCTTGAAGGTTTGTATACTGTCTAGTATAACCACATTCACTTGCAACATTTACCAATAATAATTTTTTTCCTTTATATTTTAATAAACTAATTTCTTGCCCGTCAATAGTTTTTAATTTAAAGTCATAAATGTTTTTATTAACAGGTTTTTTTAGTGTAAAAGAAAGTAAAAACACTGCAATGAGGAGTGTAGTGATTAAAAATGTTAAAGAATATAATTTCATATACAAAGTTTATTAAGAATACAATAATAATGATTAATTGTTTATTTTTTAATGTTTTTTAATCGAATATTCATGAAAATTTGAGCAATTAGGCTCGATTTTTTAAATCTATTTGAGAATTTGAGTATAAATTGAATTTTTATTATTTTTTTAAAATTTTATCTATATGTATTTGTAAATCATTAAATCTCAATTTATTTTCAATCAAAACCGTTTTTTTTCCTTTTTTAAATAAGGTTGCAGGTATTGAGCCGCTCCAAATTTTAGATATTTTATTAATAAAATCATTGCCATTTATTTCGTCTAATAAAATTACAGTAGGTTTTATCTTATTTTTTTTTAAAAATGGATTTACTTTATCAGATATGTTTTCAGAAAAATCTAAACTAACTAATAAAATTTTTACTTTTTGGTTTTGAGTTTGATTATAAAGACTGTCAAATACTGGTAATTCTGATACACAGGGTTTACACCATGTAGCCCAAAAATTTAATACATATAGAGTATCTTTAGATTTTATTCTGTATAATAAATCATCAATTTTATAAATATGACTAACAGTTTGACATTTTATACCAAATGAGATAAATAATAAGCTAGTGAGTAATAATTGTATTTTTATAGCCATGGTTGTTTGATAAAAAATTAAAATACAGAGGTATTTATAAAGTTTTAAAGCTATTATTTTTTTAAAATATCTTTAATATCTGATATTATTTTCTCAGATAAACTATTTGCTGTAGAAATCGATTGGCTCTCGCTATAAATTCGTATTATTGGCTCTGTATTACTTTTTCGAAGATGTACCCACTCTTTATCAAATTCTATTTTAACTCCATCTGCAATATTAATTGGTTGCTTTTCGTATTTTTTAGTTATTTCTTTTAATATATGATTTACATCTATTTCGGGAGTTAATTCTATTTTGTTTTTCGAAATATAATAATTAGGATAAGATTTTCTTAACATAGAAGCCGATTTTCCATATTTAGCTAAATGAGTTAAAAAAATAGCTATTCCTACTAGTGCATCACGTCCATAATGTAATTCTGGTAAAATAATACCACCATTGCCTTCACCGCCAATAATGGCTTTTGTACTTTTCATCATGTTTACAACATTTACTTCTCCTACAGCCGATGCTGAATAAATACCACCATTCATTTCAGTAATATCTCTTAGTGCTCGAGTGCTAGAAAGATTACTAACAGTGTTTGCCTTTTTATGATGTTTTAAAACAAAGTCTGCCACTGCTACAAGAGTATATTCTTCTCCAAACATTTCTCCGTCTTCGCATACAAAAGCAAGTCGGTCAACATCCGGATCTACACTAATTCCTAGTTGAGCCTTTTGTATTAAAACAGCTTTACTCAAATCATTTAAATGTTCAGGAAGTGGTTCAGGATTATGAGCAAAATCTCCATGAGTTTCGCCGTGAATAAGTTCAAATTTTTCTACGCCTAATAAAGTTAAAAGTTTTGGCACCACAATAGCACCACTTGAATTAATAGCATCAATAACTACAGATAAATTAGCTTTTTTAATTGCTTCACAATCAACATAAGGTAAATTAATTATTTTTTGTAAATGAGTTGATAAATAATCTGAATTAACAGTGTATTTCCCCAAATTCTTAATTTCAGCATAATTAAAATTTTCGCTTTCGGCAATACTTAATATTTCTAATCCTATGGATTCGCTTATAAACTCTCCGGAGGCATTTAAAAGTTTTAAAGCATTCCATTGTCTAGGATTATGACTTGCCGTTAAAATAATTCCTCCCTGAGCACTTAAATCACAAACAGCCATCTCAACAGTAGGCGTTGTGCTAAGTTTAAGATCAATCACATCTATTCCTAAACCCATTAGAGTTCCAGTAACAATATAAGATATCATTGTTCCACTAATTCTTGCATCTCTCCCAATGATAATTGAAACCTTTTTGTTAGGATTTTGATTAATAACCCAGGTGCCATATGCCGAAACAAACTTTACGGTATCAATTGGGGTCAAACCTTGATTGGGTTTACCTCCTATTGTGCCTCTTATTCCTGAAATACTTTTTATTAAAGTCAAAGTAATTTTAATTTAATACAAAGATAAAAAACTCCTCATAAAACAAACTATGTTGAATGAATAAAATTTCAATTTAAAATAGCGATATTGCATATTGTTAATGGTTTTAATATTTTTGATAAAATGAAAATAGGTTATTTTTTGAAAAAAATAAAAATGTCTAAAATATTAACTTCTATTCTTTTAGCTATATTATCTTTTAATTTATCCTCAAGTTCAAATGTTTGTATTTACATTGATTCAGATTATTCGGCAATTAATGATTCTTATTCTCATTGTATAGAATTAAAAAACATTAATTTTAAAAGGCCTAATCCTATTTTTCAATTATTTAGATTTAAACAAAAACGAAATAAAAGAATAACTGCAGCTGTTTTGGCATTCCCTTTCCCTTTTGGTATAGTTGCGTTACATAGAATTTATCTCGGTTGCTATCCTCACGTTCCAGTCGTTTATATTGGAAGTATTGGTGGAGTTTTTGGCGTTTTACCTTTGATTGATTTTATTTTTTTACTATCAGATAATGATTTAGATAAATACATTAATAAACCAGGTGTATTTATGTGGGCTGATTAGATATTAAATTTAATATGTGTGGTATTGCCGGAATTATATTAAAAAAAGAAAATACAATTGATCTATCTCAATCAATTATTTTAATGTCTAATGCCATAAAACATCGTGGCCCCGATGGCGAAGGTTTTATTCTTTCTTCCAAAAATGAAACTATTCCATTTTTTAACAAATCTATTAAAGATTTTTTAAGAACGGATTTAAATTATATACCTCAATCTCATATTTCAAAATCGCACAATCAAAATTTTTTAGCTTTTGCTCACCGTCGATTATCTATTATTGATTTAACTGAAGCTGGCCATCAGCCTATGAAGTCTTCTGTTGGTGAAGTTTGGATTACTTTTAATGGAGAAATTTATAATTATATTGAATTAAAAGCCGATCTTAAAAAATTAGGACATGTTTTTATATCAGAAACAGATACAGAAGTTGTATTAAATGCTTATAAACAATGGGGTCATAAATGTATTGAAAAATTTAATGGAATGTGGGCATTTTGTATTTATGATGCTGATAAAAAAATGTGTTTTGCTTCACGCGATAGATTTGGAGTTAAACCCTTTTATTATATAAATAATTCTCATTTTTTTTCATTTGCTAGTGAGCAAAAAGCTTTTATAAAAGCAGGTCTAATTAAAGCTAAAATTAATAGCGAGGCACTTCAAAATTATTTATTTAATGATTTACTTGAATCAAATACTGAAAATTTTTTTGAGGAAATAATAGAATTATGGCCAGGCACGAATTTGTTTTTTGATATTTCATCTTGTAAGATTAAAACTGAATCATATTATCATTTAAGTCAATATGTAAATTTAAAAAACGATTTTTTAAATGAAAATGAATTAATTGAAAAAATAAGTTTTGTTTTTGAGAATGCTGTAAAAATTCGATTGAGAAGTGATGTTGAAGTTGGGACTTGTTTAAGTGGAGGAATAGATAGTAGCGCTTTAGCAACAACTATAGCTCATTTTTCAAAGCAACCAATTTCTTGTTTTACATCGGTTTTTAAAAATGAAAAAATTAACGAAGAGTATTTTGCAGATTGTGTGGCAAAAAAAATAAATGCAAAACATTATAAAACCGAACCTTGCTTAAATGGTTTTTTAGATGAGATAGACACATTAATATATTCGCAAGATGTTCCTATATGGGATACTAGTACATATGCTCAGTTTAAAGTGATGGAACTAGCTAAACAAAATAATATTAAAGTAGTTTTAGATGGTCAAGGAGCCGATGAATTATTTGCTGGATACCACCATCATTTTTTAGCTAGATGGAATAACTTTTTTTCAAAAGGTCATTTTATCTCTGGATTAAATGAAATTTCGAGAAGTCGAATAACAATTATTAATCCATTTCAATTTTATTTTAAAGAAAAGTTAAAGCAAAAATATTATTTTAATAAAAGTAATTTCTCTATTTTTTTTAACGATTCTTTTACTAATAAATCTTTAATCAAAAACCCATCTGTTTATTTTAATGATATAAATCAACAATTATTAAGTGATATTTATCAAACACGTTTAAAATCTTTTTTAAAATGCGAAGATCGTTGCGCTATGTTTCACAGTGTTGAAAGTCGTACACCATTTTCAGACGATATTGATTTAATTAATTTGATGTTTTCTTTTAATGGAAATAAAAAAATTAAATATGGTATATCAAAATTTTTATTACGAGAGGCTTTAAAATCAAAATTGCCTAATGAAATTTATTATAGACACGATAAAAAAGGCTTTGAAACTCCCATGCAAAAATGGATGCAAACAATTCGACCACAATTATTGTCGGAAATAAAGTCTGCTGATTTTGAATTTGTTAATTATAGTAAAATTCAAAACTCTGATCCCAATAATTCTTTTCATAATAAATTATTATTTAAACTTTTTGTTTTGAATCGCTGGCAAAAAATGTTTTTATAATCTTATTTTGAAGTCACTTTAAACTCAATTCTTCTGTTTAGTGCCTTATTTTGAGGTGTATCGTTTGCAACTTTTGGCTGCGAGTCTCCATAACCCTTATAAGTTAATCGACTTAAGTCTATTTTACCGACAATGTTTAAGTAATCGTAAACTGATTTTGAACGGTTAGTTGATAAACTAATATTACTTTTTTTATCACCGTCAGTATCTGTATGCCCACTAATTTCAATTTTAATGTTTAAGTTTTTAGTTAAAAGTTGAATTAATTTAGTTATTTCAACTATACTTTCTGGTTTTATATCCCATTTATTCACATCAAAAAATATATTTTTAAGTTCTACTTTTCCATCAACATCAATTGGTTCTAATGGTATATTTAATTCAAAAGGTTTATTAAAATTAGCTTGTATTTCTTTTAAGCTAAAGTTATCACTATAAAATAAAAATCCTGTTTTATTAACATTAATTAAATAGTTTTTATTTGCAGTCAATGTAACTAAAAATTCTCCATTTTTTTGAGAATATAATTCTGCAATTGATAATTGAGAAGCCAGATCAAAAACTTCAAAACTTGCTTCTAGAGGCTCTTTTGTTTTGGCATTATATACCTTTCCTTTTACATATGTAATTTTTTCAGGCCTCATGTTATCTGGCATTTCAAACTGATATAAGTCTAATCCACCAAATCCACCAGTTCTGTCTGATGCGAAGTATCCCATTTGTCCGCTTGGCGAAACCAATAAACTGTTTTCATCTTTAGATGTATTTATGGGATACCCCAAATTAACGGGCTCACCCCAATTACCATCTGCTTTTCGTTTACTCATAAAAATATCTGCACCACCCATTCCAATATGCCCCTCGCTCGAAAAATAGAGAGTTTGATTGTCTGGATGAATAAATACTGACTGTTCATCTTTTTCGGTATTAATAATTGAAGGTAATTTAACTGCTTGCGAAAATTTACCGTTTGCATCTACTACTGAGTAGTATATATCTATTCCTTTTATAGTTCCATTTCTAGCTGGTGTTCCTCTCACAAAATATAATGTTTTTCCATCGCTGCTAAAACTAGGCTGACTTTCCCACATACTAGAATTAATTTTAGTACCCAAATTAATTGGTTTCATCCATCTTCCATTCACTTTTTGTGTATAAAAAATATCGCAGCTACCTAATCCATTTGATTGACCTCCCATATATTTCCCATCTATTTCTTGTGAAATTGTCATAAACATATAATTTCCATCAGCAGATATTGATGGAGCACCTTCATTACCATCACTACTTAATTCATTAATTTGTCTTGATACAGCCCAAGTTGATACAACATCTTTTTTTGAAATAAATAAATCTTCTTGAGATTTACTTATACAATTTTGACATGCAATTTTTCGCGTATAAATAAAATAATTTTCATCGGCCGTAATTGTTGGAAAATATTCGTTATCAGCAGTATTTAGCGAAGGGCCTGCATTATAGAAATTTATTTTTTTTGGATTTTTTTTAGCTTCTATGGCAAAATCAATGCATTTATTTTTAAATATAGCATCTTCTTTATCTTTTGGATCTATTCGAGTAAATTTTAAAAATTCAGAATAATGTTGTTTTGATTTTTCGTATTCTTCATTACTAAATTCAGCTTCTGCAAGATTAAAATAATTTTCCACATAAATTCGTGGCCCCTTTTTTATTGCTTCTTCTAAATGATAAATTCTCTCTTTAATTCTATCTTGTTCTAAACATAATATCGAAATTATAATATGTGGCTCTATAAATGTTTTATCCGTTTCAATTGCTTTTAAAAAACACTCCTCTGCTTGTTTATCTTTTCGCGCGTCGTAATAGCGTTTACCTTCATCAAAGTATTTAAGTGCTTTTTTATTTGTACTCGAATATTGAATGGGTTTAATATTATCTTGTGCATTAATACAAAGCGATACAAACAATAAAATATAAATTAAACTATAAGGTTTTATTATAAAGGAAGCCATTTATGAGTAGTTTAAATTTTAATTATTACATATGTTAATTTCCAATTTCTAATCCAATCCAGGCTGTTAATGTTTTAGTTTGTTTGGAAGTTAAATTTTTAATTAAATTAATTTTATTTTCGTTTATTACTTTTACTTTTTTTGCTATAGCAGTTAATTCGATTGTTTTATAATTTTTATTGTTTTTTTCTGGCCTTAAAATTTGAATAATTACTTTATCTCCCTCTTTTATTGATGCATAATAATCCGTTAGTGTCTCTTTGATTTTGTCTAGTTCAAGACTTTTTCCATTTATTTTTAGTAATTCATCTCCAATCACATAATTTAATTCTATTCCAAATTCATCAATATTATAAATACTTTCAACATAAAGTCTTTTAGTTTTTTCATTATAATTTAAATCAGGATTACCTATTGAAAATTCATAATTATAATTTTCTTTCGAAAATTCTAATCCAATCTTATTAAGTATTTCAGACATAGGAAGAGGAACTGTCCCACCAACATGTCTTTTTAAAAAGTTTCCAATTTCAGGAAAAGTCAAAGTTTCGATGTCTTTAAATAATTCAGAATCATTAAATGATTTGTTTTTACCATATTTTAATGATAAATCTTTCATTAAATTTTGTGTACCATAATTACCTTCACTTAAGTCTCTTAAAAGAATATCTAAACACATACCTATTACAGCTCCTTTTTCATATACGTTATTATATTGTTTGTGTATTTTTTCATTTAGGACGTGTTTACTCATATAAGTAAAACTCATGGTATCATTATAGTCTTTTATACTTGTTTGGTATTTTTGCATCATAGTATTTAATAATTGATCAATATCTATTATTTTACTTTTTGCTTGAGCATGATGTGCTGCATATTCAGTCATTCCCTCATAGAGCCATAAATGCTCACTCATTTGAGGATTATTAAAATCAAAATCACCTATTTCTTTTGCATGAATATTAAGAGGCGTTACAATATGAAAAAATTCATGTGCTGCCACATCTCTAAGTTGTTGTTGCATACTCAAGCTATCAAATTCTGGCAATACATAAAAAGATGAGTATGAATGTTCTAAAGCACCGCTTGAACCAGATAGACTTGAACCTGACATAAAATAAAATAAAAAAGCATATTTTTCTACAGGAAGTTCTCCACCTAAATAGTCTTTTTGTGCAATTAACAATTCTTTTAGTGTTTCGCTGATGAATTTAGAAGTAATTTTTTTATTTGGAGAATAGCATGAAACTAAAACATTTGTTTTTGCAATTTTTATGGTTGTAGTATCTGGAATAAAATACATAATTGGCGAATCAACTAAGTCATGATAATTAAAAACACTAATTACATCTTTGTTAATTCCGATATTTATATTATTTAATCCTGTGGATGGAAAGAAGTCTTTTGGTTTTTCAAATTCTAAAATAAAATCACGATTACTATATCCTTTAAAGTATCCAAACATACTATGTGTATTAATCGAAAAGTTTTTTCCTTTTTCAAAATTTGTTCCCCCTGGTTCAAAAATAATTTTTTCTTTAGTGTCTTTTAAATTACACTCATCCCATGTATCATCAACATCATAGGTTATTTTTTCTATTTGTGAAGCTGGTGAAAGCCGATAAGTATTTTTATCTATTTTTTCAATTTTTATTTTTGTTTTATTTTTACCCAATACTTTTAAATTAGATATAAAACGTCCAAAATCATAAACTTCATAGGTGCCAGGAACCATCGATGGAAAACAAAAATCAACCACTTCTTGATTAATATTTGGAGTTATTAATAAAACAGAAACCTTATCGTTTATTATTTTATTTAAATTTATAAAATATCGATATGACTCATCAGCCTTTAATTTAGTCAAACTAAAATAAATTATTAAAAATAATGTTATTTTTTTCATATTTTAT
>SYAL01000026.1 GCA_005787585.1 Bacteroidota bacterium | reverse complement strand
TTCTTTTTTTATGCGTTTCTATTCATTTAAAAGCACAAAAAGAAATTACTAATTGGTACGATGCAGAGCATAAGCAAAAAAAAGAAGTTTTTTTTGAAAAAAAAGTTGGAAAAAAATTTATTAGACATGGACAATATATTATTTATCATAAAAATGGCTTAACTTTTCAAAAAGGATCTTATTTAAATGGCGAATTAGACGGTGTTTGGCTTATTTATTACGAAAATGGATCAATAAAAGAAAATTTAATTTTTAAAAACAATCAATTAAACGGTGTAGCTAAAACATACTACCCAAGCGGTAAAATATTCGAAATTTCAGATTATAAAAATGATGTTTTAAATGGTGAAAGTAAAGTTTTTTATGAAAACGAAAAACTTAATGAAATTAAACATTATGATATGGGAATTTTAAAAGGAGAAGCCATTGGATATTATGAAGAAGGAGGAATGAATTATCGTAAAAAATTTAAAAAAGGGATAGAAGATGGTAAAATAGAAACGTATTACGAAAATGGCAATACTAGTTCAGTTTACTTCAAAAAAAATGGGCTCTTGGATAGTTTATTTTTAAACTTTTATAAAGAAAAAAAGAACATTAAACAACTAGAATGTTACTATTTAAAAGGGCTTTTAAATGGTAAGCTTACCAGTTATCATGATAATCAACATATCAAATTAGAGTGTAATTATATTATGAATGCTATAGAAGGCATTTGTACCGAATTTTACGAAAATGATACTGTAAAACAAAAAGGAAAATACGTACTAGGAAAAAAAATAGGAGAATGGCTCTCTTATTATCCATCAGGTCGTTTGTATGCCAAAGGAAACTATCTTTCAGATCTACTAGATGGTAGATGGTACATTTATTATGAAAATAGAAAATGTAAACAAGATGGTTTTTATTCTAAAGATTTAGCTCAAGGGAACTTTAAGTTTTATTATGATAATGGTATTCTAGAAAAAGAAGGTATTTTTAAAAATGATAAATTGGAAGGGGTTTGGAAATATTATGATAATAATAATAATTTATTAAGTATTAAAAATTATTTAAATGGAACATTAGATGGCTTGCAAAAAGAATTTAATCCTACGAACGGCGAATTGACTAGAGAGTATTATTATAAAAATGGACTTGAATCAAACTAAAAACATTAATATTCAATTAATTTAGGGACAGTCTATTGAGTTACATTGTGGCCAAAGCCATAATTCAATTGGTACAGAATAATAATCTGAAGCGACTCCTAATAGCTTATTTGAAGGTGCTACATTCATTCCACACTGAAAAAAAATTCGAATCTTATTGGTATTTGTATTAATTGAAAAAACACCTGGTGGAAGAGGGATGCCTGCAGCATCAAAATCCATCAAAACATTACCTAATGGAGGAGATGCAGAGGAATTTAACGTAACAGGACCGGTTAAATCTTGATAAGAATTAAAAGTAGCAGTTGCAAAACCAGAAATACTTGATGCTGATGCTTGAATTGAAGATAAAGGGATGGTGTTACCACCATCTCCAACTATATTTGAAGCAGTAGTGCTAAAATATAATTTAAAACCATCTACTATAGAATGACCAACAGGGAAACCGGGATTAATATCTGACATTGAAATTCCAATTACTGTATTATTTGATTCAATACCATTTTTATAATCTTGTATTGTTTTAAAATTAAAATTAACAACTCCTCCTGACAAAATAGCAATTCTAGCCGAATTATATTGTGAAAATAAATTTGAATTAAAAAAAATAAGTAGTATAAAAAGCTTAAAAATTATTATATTTTTATTCATAATTATTAAAATGCTATTGAGCTTCTAGTTCAAATATTATATTAGCTATATAATTATCAGGATTAGGGCTTGTTGATAAATTAATAATCTTAATATTATTCATTGGATTAGTAGCTAAGCCTTGAACGGAAGCGGTTCCACACTGCCAAAATATTGTAAAATTATTATCTAAAACATCTCCAGCATTAGTTAAGGCACCTTTATCAATTAAAATTTGAGGGTAAGCCAAAAGAGCTGAAACAGCAGATGGTGAAAAATCTCCTGTAAGTGCGCTTATTAAATTGTTAACCGCACCAGTGGTATAGACTCCATTTTCGATTAAAGTAAATCCAACATTGTTTAATGCCAGTATGTTGGCAGGATTGTCGGTGCCGATAAAAGTGGCTTGGTCTGCACCAAAAGATAATTTCCAATTTGACGATGATGAAACTGAAAAATCCGTTCTAAAAAAAGGTGTTGAATTATTTGAAGAAGCGCCAACCCCAGAAGCATTTGATATGGCTCCTACTCCGTTTTTATAATCGTTGATAGAATTAAAAGAAAAATTGATATTACCACCATTAGTAAAATTTACCCGCAAAATTTGTGTTAAATTTACATTTGCTACAATCTGCTCATCATCCCGAACTACTTGGCAGGATAATTTTTCTAAAAATAAAAAGCTTTCTAAAATAATAATAAAAATAAATATTTTTTTTTTAACGATATTATTAAAATTAAGATTTGTAAATATATTAAATATAACTCAAAAATTTAATAATAAGATTGAATAAAAGAAATAAAAATATTAATAATTAAAATTTTAAAAAATTAATTAAACTTGGTAATAAAATTGGGTTTATTGGAAGTTTCTTCAGCTATAGCTTTAAAGCCTCCCTCAATTTCCTTAAACTGATGAAAACCTTTAAGTTTAAGAATACTGGCAGCAATCATACTTCTATAGCCACCTGCACAATGAATAAATAAAGGCTTATTCGATTTTAATTTAGCAAACCAATCGTTTATTTGATCTAAAGGCATATTAAAAGCCTCGTTTACATGATCAAGATTATATTCAGATTCTTTTCTTACATCGATAACTACATTAACTTTTAAATCAACCTCGGCAGCAAATTGAGATGCTGTAATTCTATTTACCGTATCAATTTCTTTATTTGATAATTGCCAAGCCTCAAAACTTCCCTTTAAATAGCCCAATACATGATCAAAACCAACTCGACTTAATCTGGTAACGGTTTCTTCTTCAAGCCCAGGTTGAGTTACCAATAAAATGGGCTGCTTTACATCTTTAATAATAGAGCCAACCCAGGGAGCAAAATCGCCTTTAATTCCTATATTGATAGAGCGGGGAATAAACCCTTTATAAAAAATTGAAGGTTCGCGGGTATCAAGAATAATTGCATTATTTAAATCAGCAGAAATTTTAAACTCTGAAACTGACAGGGGTTTTAATCCATTCAACAAAACATTATCAAAACTTTGGTACCCATTTTTATTCATGGCTACATTTAATCCAAAATAACTTGGTGGAGGCAATAAACCATCAGTAACTGCTTTTATAAACTCTAGTTTATTAGGTTGGTTTAAGGCATAATTTATTTTTTTTTGATTACCTAAAGTATCTACGGTTTCTTTCATCATATTTTTACCACAGGCACTTCCTGCGCCATGAGCAGGATAAACAATTACATCATTACATAATGGCATAATTTTAGTGTTTAAAGAATCGTATAACAAACCAGCTAAGTCATCTTGAGTCATGGATTCAGATTTTTGAGCCAGATCAGGACGGCCCACATCTCCTAAAAAAAGTGTGTCGCCACTGAACAAAGCATGATCTTTACCACTCTCATCGATTAATAAAAAGCAAGT
>SYAL01000025.1 GCA_005787585.1 Bacteroidota bacterium | reverse complement strand
ATATTATTAATTAATTCTTGAATCAATACTGTTTTACCTACTCCAGCACCACCGAAAAGCCCAATTTTACCACCTTTTGCATATGGCTCAATTAAGTCAATCACTTTAATACCTGTAAATAACACTTCGGTTGCAGTTGATAAATCTTCAAACTTTGGTGGATCGCGATGAATTGATTTTCCACCTTCATTACTCACTTGATTAATACCATCAATTGCTTCACCAACAACATTAAATAAACGACCTTTTACTTTATCGCCAATAGGCATTTTAATAGGACTACCTGAAGCTAATACTTCCATCCCACGATAAACACCATCACTACTATCCATCGCAATAGTTCTAACTGTATCTTGGCCTATGTGTTTTTGAACTTCTAAAATTAACTTTTGTCCAGCGCCACGAGAAATCTCTAAAGCATCTAAAATATTAGGTAATGAACCGTCTTCTAGATCAAAGCGCACATCAATTACAGGACCAATAACCTGAGCAATTTTACCAATTTGTTTTGACATGATATTGTAAATTCTTTTTTCGAGTGCAAAAATAGTGTTTTAATCTTATAAATTAAATAAAAAAATACTTTTTATTAGGGTGTTTTTAACATAGGAAATTAAAAAATAATTAACTTAATAGAATTTTGTAAGAAATCATAAAAATTCTATTTGTTAAAATCGTCATATACTTTCCTATCATTAGTCTAAATTCTTAAATCGATTATAGTCTAATTATAATTAGACTATTTTTAGTAAACTTGTACTGTGCTTATAATTCAAAACACTGAAGATTTTAGAATAGAGAATCCTTCTATTGTAACCATAGGAACTTTTGATGGGGTTCATTTAGGGCATCAAAAAATTTTAAAACGACTTAAAGAATTAAAAAATAAAACAGGACTAAAAACAGTTTTACTTACCTTTGAACCTCATCCAAGAAAGGTTTTATTTCCAAATCAAAAAGACCTAAAACTCATAACCTCAATTGATGAAAAGTTACAATTATTAGCTCAATATGGAATTGATGTGGCAGTTGTATATCCGTTTAGCCATTACTTTTCGACAATGGACTCTGATTTTTATATCCAAAATATATTATTAAAACAATTAAATCTGAAACATCTAGTTATTGGATACGATCACAAATTTGGTAAAGATAGAAGTGGCGATATTAATACACTTAAACAAATAAGTGAAAATGGTTCTTTTTTTATTGAGGAAATTAGTGCTAAAGATATTGATAATATTGCCGTAAGTAGCAGTAAAATAAGAAAATGCATTCAAGAAGGTCATATAGAAATAGCAAATAAAAATTTAGGTCATCAATTTTTTATAAATGCAAAAGTAATAAAAGGCAAAAAAATTGGAAGAAGTATTGGATATGCTACAGCAAATTTAAAAATTGAAGCTGATGAAAAAATTATTCCTAAAATAGGCGTTTATTTTGTTAAAGCCAGTATTAATTCTAAACTACATTTTGGAATGATGAATATCGGAAAAAATCCAACAATTGATACCGATAAAGAAATAAAAATAGAGGTTCATTTATTTGAATTTAACGAGGATATTTATGATCAAACTATTCAGATTATATTTATTAGTCGCCTAAGAGATGAATTGAAATTCGAGAATTTAAATGATTTAAAATCTCAACTATCAAAGGATAAAAAAATATGTTTAGAATTAATGCATTCTAATTTATGAAAAAAATATTTTTTCTGATTTTATTTTATTTTTCACTTACAATTGTTTTTTCTCAAATCTCTTTATTAGATTCATTAACTATTAAAAATTATAAAGAATATAACAATATAAATGAAGCACTAATAAATCCAGAAAAGGTAATTGTACTTAATTTAAAACGATCTAAATTATCTAAATTTCCTTCAGAAATTTTTCTGTTCAAAAATTTACAATTCTTAGACTTAAGTAAAAATAAAATACCAAAATTACCAGACAGTATTTATTTACTTATAAATTTAAAATATTTAATTTTAAGTAAAACAGGATTAACAGCATTACCTGATTCTATTGGAAAATTAACTAATCTAAGGCTTTTAAATGCAAACCAAAATGATATTGAAAAACTACCGTTTAGTTTTGGCGATTTAGAAAATTTAGAAGTGGCAGATTTGTGGAGTAACGAATTAGATTATTTTCCGCAGAGCCTATGTAAACTGAAAAAATTAAAGGTAATGGACTTAAGACATATTTTGATACCCTTAAAAAATCAAATTCAAATACAAAAAATGTTACCAAATACAAAAATTCATTTTAGTGCACCATGCCAGTGTTCTTGGTGATGAAAAATATTATAAAATTTATATTAATTAAAAACAAAAGCACTCATACTATAAATACCCAAGTTTATTGATATTTGCGCTATTCTGATTCATTACTTTTAAAAAATTCATCAACAATATTTTTTGCCAATAAAAAAGGCTGTATTGAGTCGTTATTATTTAATGAATGAAATTCTTTTATTTTTTTCTGAGTAAAAGGTGAAGAGTAGAAATAATTTTTAAGATGATCTTCCATACTTGAAGAAAAAAGTTCGAATTGCTGTTGTTTTCGATTAACTAAAAAATAATCAGTTGATAAGACAAACTGTTTATATTCCATAATCATTTTATAAACTGATTCAATCCCTATATTAGAAATACTTGAACAAATATCAACACGTGGAATCCATCCACTTTGAGATTTTTGAAAAAGATGCATCGCATGAGTATATTCTAATTTAGCTGCTTTAGCTTTATTTAAATTATCGCCATCGGCTTTAGAAATAATTATAGCATCTGCCATTTCCATTATACCTCTTTTAATTCCTTGCAATTCATCTCCGGCTCCAGCTAACATTAGTAATAGAAAAAAATCAGTTACTTTACTCACAGCAATTTCACTTTGGCCTACACCAACAGTTTCTACAATAATAAAATCAAATCCTGCTGCTTCGCATAACAAAATAGTTTCATAAGTAACTCGAGTAACACCACCAAGATTTCCGCTACTGGGCGATGGGCGAATATAAACATTTGGATTAGCCGACAATTCCTCCATTCTAGTTTTATCACCTAAAATACTCCCTTTACTTTTATTACTCGAAGGATCAATAGCCAAAACAGCTAACTTATGGCCATAAGCAATAACTTGTTTACCAAAACATTCAATAAAAGTACTTTTTCCAACTCCAGGAACTCCAGTAATTCCAATCCGAAAAGAATTACCTGTTTTATCTATTATACCATTAATAATTTCTTGTGATAAATTTTGATTAATCTGATTAGTAGATTCAACCAAAGTTATCGCCCGGCTTAAAATAGCTATATCTGAACTTAAAATACCTTTAATAAAATATTGTGCAGAATAATTATTTGTCATATTATTTTATTATTTATTATTCAAATCTTAAATGTTTAACGGATAAACCTTTATTTTGAAGTTCTTTAAGCGCATCAATTCCTATCAATAAATGTTGATTTACAAAATTTTCTGTAACTCCCTTATCACTTAATTCAGTTTTTATTCCATCAGCAATCATTGGCTGATCGGTAACTAATAAAAGTGCACCGGTTGGAATTTCGTTAAAAAAACCCACTGTAAAAATAGTAGCGGTTTCCATATCAATAGCCATTGCACGTATTATTCTTAGGTAGTCTTTAAACTTTTCGTCATGCTCCCATACTCGCCTATTAGTTGTATAAACAGTGCCTGTCGAATAATCTAATTTTTTTAATCTAATCGTATACGAGATTGCTTTTTGAAGACTAAATGAAGGGAGTGCAGGAACTTCTTGAGGCATATAATCATTACTCGTTCCATCGCCTCTGATAGCGGCAATAGGTAAAATTAAATCTCCAATATTATTTTTCTTTTTTAATCCGCCACATTTTCCTAAAAATAATACTGCTTTTGGATTGATTGCCGAGAGTAGATCCATTATTGTTGCTGCACTTGCACTTCCCATTCCAAAATTAATGATTGTAATGTTATCATGCGAAGCGCTACACATAGGTTTATCTAAACCATTTATTGGAACCTTGTAATGATTAGCAAACATCGAAACATAGCTTGAAAAATTTACTAAAAGTATGTACTCTCCAAACTCGTTTAATTGAAGGCCAGTATACCGTGGCAACCAATTAATAACTATTTCTTCTTTACTTTTCATTTTTATTTTTATAAGATGTAGAGAAAAAAATATAAGTATATCAATTAATGTAAATATATTTAAAAAAAATATATTTATCTTGAACATAGCATTAAAATATCCACCGTTTGATGTACGATTAAAAAAAGTAGGCGAAAAAACATATATTTTTGATATTGTAAGAAAAAAATGGCTGGTATTAACCCCTGAAGAATGGGTTAGACAGCATGTAATTAATTATTTAATAGTATTTATTAAAATATCTACTTCTAGTATTTCATTAGAAAAAGAATTTAATTTAAATGGAATAAAAAAAAGATATGATATTGTTGTTTTTGATAAACAAATAAAGCCAGCTATAATTATAGAATGTAAGGCACCTTATGTTGATTTAAACACTGAGGTTTTAGAACAAGCACTGAGATATAACTTAATTATAAAATCAAAATTAGTTATGATTACAAATGGAGTTAGCGACTTAGTTTTTGATGAAAAAAACAAAATAACAAAATTAAACCCTTTTTAAAATAATTTAATTATTTAGCATTACTGGCATAACCAACATTAAAATATCTTCGGCAGGATTGGCTTTATTGTTTGGCAATATAATTCCTGCTCGGTTAGGAGAACTCATTTCTATAATAATTTCGTCACAATCTAAATTACTCACCATCTCAACTAAAAATCGAGAATTAAATCCAATTTCCATGTCCTCTCCAATATAAGTGCATGTTAGCAATTCAGTTCCATCGTTTGCAAAATCTAAATCTTCGGCACTAATACGTAACTGGCTTCCTGTAACTTTTAAACGCATTTGATGGGTAGCTTTATTAGAAAAAACACTTACTCTTTTTAGGGCTCCTAAAAATAAACTTCTATCTACTGACAATTTATTAGGATTTTGTTTAGGAATGACAGCTTCATAATTTGGATACTTTCCATCAATCAAACGGCAAATTAAATTAACATTTCCAAAACTAAACAAAGCATTTGTTTTGTTGAACTCTACTTTCACAGCATCATCAATGCCCGTTAAAAGAGTTTTAAGAACATTAAGTGGTTTTTTAGGCATAATAAATGAAGCGGCAACACCAGCTTTAGCGTCGTTTCTGGTATAGCGAACTAATTTATGTGCATCAGTAGCCACAAATATTGAATTTAAATCGCTAAATTGACAAAATACACCACTCATTACCGGTCTTAAATCATCGTTACCTGTTGCAAAAATAGTTTTATTAATTGCATTGGCTAAAACATCACTTTTAATCACAATTGAAGACTGGGTTTGTAATTGAGGCATTTTGGGGTACTCCTCGCCATTTTGCCCTGAAATATGATAGGTACCAGTTTCAGTTTTTAGTTTAACTGAGTACTTTACTTTATCTACAATAAAAGAAATTGGTTGTTCGGGTAAATTTACTAATGAATCTAGTAATGTTTTTGCTGGAATAGCAATGCTTCCAACATCAGAAGATACAACATTCACAATGGTAGTTATTGTGGTTTCTAAATCACTAGCTGATAAGGTTAATTCGTTTTTATTTATTTCAAACAAAAAACAATCTAAAATAGGTATGGTATTATTGGAATTTAAAACCCCTCCAATTGACTTGAGATGTTTTAATAATGAAGTAGCTGAAATAACGAAATTCATATAACTAATTTATTAACTAAGATACCATAAACAATAAAAATAAAAAAAAAACGAGAGTTTAGTTTTAAACTACTTTTTAACAGAATTGTTTGGAGTAAAATAAGATGATGAGATGAGTAATTTACCAAAAACAAAATATTGAATTAAAGCCCATTCTTTATCTTGATCAAAAGACAAATAAAAACGGTCAGGGTCATAACTATATTTTATATTCATCTCTGGCACTATATCACCCATAAATTGTTTTCTATAAAACTTAAATTGATGTTTTTTAGAATTTATTGTAGTTATTTCAATTTCACTAAATGATTTTTGAAAAAAAAGAGAGTCTTGCAATTTTTTATTTTTCCCAGTAATCAAAACTTCGTAAGAAATATTTTGAAAATATATCAAATATTGTTTCATTTTATTTTCATCAAAAAAAAGTTCTTTATTTTCAAAATTTTTTAATCTAAAAGAATTAGAATTAATCACTTCAATTATAAATGAGCTATCAGACGACTCTTTAAAATGTGTCACTTTAATCTGTTTTAACTCAGGTGGAATAAAATTTAGTACCACTCGGTCTCTCCACTCATTTTCTTTAGCAATAAATCGAGGCTGCAAAAACCCAACAAAACCCGGAATATAACACACAAATGGGTCTTTAAAGTTTTTATTCTTATCAATGTCTGTCAAAAGCATGTAGCTTCCCTCAGAATCAGGAGTTTCATGACCAACATAATATTGTTTAACTAGATTATCTTCAGAATAAATTTCAACCTTTAAAGCATTTGATGTCATAAACTTTATAACATTTTGTTTGGATTGTTTTGGTACAGACATTTTTACCTCAACATTTTTTATAACCTCCAATAAATTTAATATGGCTTCGCTTCTACATTTATACTTTCCGTTAACAAACCAACCCTCATTCGTTTTTTCGATTAAACATTTATTACCTTCTTTATCAGCAATAAAAATTTTTGTAACAGCAGCAGTGTCTTTAAATGAAAAATTACGAGAATCCTCTTCAACAGTGGATAATTTAGACTTTGACTTGTATAAAAAAATAGAAAAAGCTATTAATACCAATAATATTGAAATAATAATTAAAGTTGACTTTTTCATAAATGAAAGGGTAAAAAAAGAGCAATTTATTTAAATTCTCTTTTTGAATCAGATAATGAACTTGCGAGCATATTATATCGAAGAGAAATTTCAGGTCCTCCAAATGAGTTATTTACTCTGCTGTAGCCTGAAACACTGAAATCGTAGGCAAGTCCGATTGAGTAATCACCTTTATCAAAAATAAATTTAGCAACAATTGCATCATTTCTACGGAAAAAAAGCCCAGCACCAATTGCATTTTGAGTATATTTACCTGTTACTTTGGTTCCAGAGCTCATTCTAAATTTTAAATATGAACCAATTAATAATTCGTTCGTACTTGCCTGAGTTTGATAAATTATGGTTGGTGTAATTGTAAATTTAGTATCGACTAAGTCAAAGTTAGAAGTTAAAGCAAAAACATAACGAATTGGCAAGCGATAAGCAGAACCAGCACCATATTCTTGAATAGGTTTATTGAGATGAAATGCCCCGATTGCAAATTTAATAGAAGATATATCATCATGATCTTGATCAGAAACAATTTTAGAGTATTCGTAAGCTAACCCAGCGCCAACATCAATCGTTGTATATTGTCTATAAGGAATTTCACCACTTACAATATTAGGGTCTATTGAATTACCATTAAATTGAGAGGCATATGTTAATTGATTAAAATTAGCATTAGATGCAGCTGAACCAAAAGCAATTCCAGCACTTAGTTCACTGCGTTTAGCCAATTTAACTAAACCACTAACATTTAATTGAATCGTAGTCTTCCCCAAACTGGCCGCGCCCGCTTTATCATTAAAAAAAGTTAAACCTAAACCCAAAAATGCAGGATGTTTTTTTGAACGAAATAAACCGCCATCAATCGAGATAGCAGTTGTTTGAAACGCATTATTCATAGCCGCCCATTGACTCCTATAATTAGCAATAGCTCGAGAATATCCATTAAAGAATCCTGTGTTTGCAGGGCTTAAAAACAATGGTGTTTCATAAACTTGAGAAAAGTGAAGATCCTGTGCCTGAATACTATTAATTGAAATAGCAGTAATCAAGATACCAAAAAAATAGTTTATTCCTTTCATATAAAATTCGCTTCTAACAAAAAATACTCTTTTTTTAAACATTAAATCCTTAGTTTTTTTATTACAATTATTTTTATAAACTATAAATTTCATTTTTTTGTTTTGTATTTAGCTAACGAGTTAAAGTTACATTTCCCTTTAAGCTTTTTGGCTCTCCGTAAATATTCGTATAAACAATAAAATATGCATATACACCTGTAATGGCCTCTTGTCCATTAAAATTTCCATCCCACCCAACATCAGGGGAAACGCTTCTAAATACTTCTTGACCCCATCGGCTCCAAATAGTCATTTCGTAATTTGAAGTATACTTACCGCTTCCTAAAGGCTTAAAAACATCATTATTTCCGTCTCCATTTGGTGTAAATGCATTAGGTAAATTAGCACTTTCTCCATTTGTTATATCTGCCGACTTATCAGTAAAAACTGCTACAACATTATCGGCAATAGAAAAATTAATTGCAATGGAATCCATACTTAAAGGTCGATTATTTAAAGTTGACTGATTCAATTCCCAATGATCAAATATAAATGTAGTATTTGATGGAACAGCTTTAAAACTCATAATAGTTTGATAATAAGAACCTGACCAAGGATATGCATCTAAAAAGTAGGTATTAAGTTTTACCGAACCTGCGCCAGGTGGTCTAACATCAACCGAAATATCAAAGGGCCCAGTTAAACCAAAACAACCTGAAGTATTAAATGAATTTTTTACAAAATTACACCTGCAATCAATTGCTCTTCTCAACTTAACAGTATTAGAATCCCATAAATCTGCTGTAGTAGAAAATTTACCTAATGATGGAGTTGAAGCAGGATCTTCGTGATATTTCATCTCTTTTAAATATAAATCTTTTACATAATCATAATGTGACAAAATATTTTTACACTTTAATGGTCCATTTAATAAATCTTGGTAACGGTTTTTATACTCGAGCTGAAAAGCCCCATTTGCAAGAGGATTACCTCCACTCGATGTGTTCATTAAGTATTTTAACATAATACCATGACCATTTCCAGTTAACGGACTAACCAAATAATTGTTTATAAATGAACAAGGTGAAAGGTTACAATCATTGTTAGAAAAAGTATTGGTTGCAACAGAAATTGTATTAAATATGGTAGGAGTGTTCCATAAATAATAATGCCATTTACTACCTGGTTTATCTGTTTGTCCACCTTTAGCAAAAGCAATATTATAATTCCATAGGTCTGTATTCATTGCAAAACTGTTTAAGATAGAATAATCAATAAAACTCGATTTATCTAATTTTGCCATTACTTTGTCGTATTCGCTTTTAAGAGTCATTGGTTTAGAAGTAATAACATTATATACATCCGATTTAAAATTATTATTAAATGAAGATGCAGAGCCATCAGAATAAGATAAAGAGCCATCAGTGTTGTGATAAAAGTTCATATCTAAAGAATCTTTAGATTGTCCATTATAATAAGACTCATAGTGTTTATCATAAACTTCCCTTAAATCATATACTCCCCAGTATTTTCCGTTTAAAAAAGTGATTACCGGTTTTATGTGAAGTGGATTTACGTTTAATTTATATTTAATTGCTAATGATTGATAAAAAACATCACGTATACCTGTTCCATCTGATTTGGCAGTATTTGAACCGTTAGAAATAGCAGAGTGACTATCAATGTCACCAGCCTTTAAATGTAAAGTCGGAAAGAATGCTCTACTACTTTTTCCGAGACCTTCTACATTAAAAATTTTCCCTTCAAAACCACTACCAAAGCCATATCGATCGTCAATTGAAATATATAATCCACGTTGCTGAGTTCTCCATTCCTCTTGAGGAGGTCTCTTTATGATGGCATAACCCTCAGACATTTGTTTTTTTGAATCATAATATTCTACGTGAACAGTTGGAGAATAAGCGCCGTTAGATGCAAACCAAGAGGTATCCATTGCTAAAGAGACTACTCCAAAATCAGAACTAAAATTATTATACTCATTATCCACAAAATAAGTGTTTGTTTCACAAAAACTTGGGAGGTAATTAGGATAACAAGTGCGAGTAGGATTTGCAACTGCTATAGCTCTTACCATCGAACTATTTGCAAAAGTTAAGTCTGCAGAACCTGTGATCGAATCAAAATACCGAGTTGTTGATCCAACTGGAGGGTATCCGGGGACAGGATAAGAACCATCTTTAGTATAAAAAATATCAAAACATTGAGCAAAAGCTGTATCATAAGTAAATCCTTTTAATTTAAAATAAATTATAGTTGAATTAGTGGGATAAAAACCTCCTGCATTAACATTCGAAGATGAAACCGGACTTGCCAAAGGAACAGAAATCATTTCGGGCTTTGGAGCATAATCAATATAATTATTAACAGTTGGATTAATTTGTAAAAAAGAATGATTAGTATATAATTTCCATGCCGAAACTCCCCTATTTGTCTTATCTATTCGGCCTCTCGAATGTCCGCCTTTTGTTTTTTGAATAAAGATAGAATCACGAATAACGCCTTGAGAAGTTGATAAAATCAACCACTGATTTTTAGACTGATCTAAAGTAAAATTAGCATGATAACTTCCATTTGCATTGGTATTTTTACCAGACAACCAAATTGTTGCATATTGGTTAACACCCAAAACAAATGAATTTGGAAACTTCCACTTATACAAATTAAACCTATCGTTACTTAACCAATATCCGGATAAATTTACAGAATTAGTATGAGCATTATATAATTCTACCCAATCACTTTGAACTCCATAATTATCAACAGGAGTACTAATGTTTGAAGCAGAATACTCATTTAATAATATAGCCACATTAGACTGGGCAATTATACGATTAGAACTAATTAAAACAAAGAATATAAAGAGTACCAGAAAAAGAATTTTTCTAATCATAAAATTTCAATATGGTGTTAATTTTGTAAAAATGTAATTTCAAATATACACATTAGTATTAAAAACTCAAAAAAAAGGACATATATCTTAAATTTATGAAATTAATTTATTATAAATTGCCAAATCAAAACCTTAAATTTGTTTCATAAATTATGAGCGATTCAATACAACATGAATGTGGCATTGCACTTATCAGACTTTTAAAACCATTAAGTTTTTATCAAGATAAATACGGCTCTTCTTTATTTGGTTTAAAACATCTTTATCTTTTAATGGAAAAACAACATAATAGAGGGCAAGACGGAGCGGGCGTTGGAACTATTAAAATTAATGCTAAACCCGGAGAAACATATGTTCACAGACAACGAGCAAATGGAAATAATGCTATTGCGGAAATTTTTGAAAAATTAAATAAAAAAATTTCAAAATCTGGATCTAAAGAGCAATTAAAAAATGATGAATATTTACGTTCTCACGTTCCTTTTGCTGGCGAATTATTATTAGGTCATTTAAGATACGGAACTCACGGTGGAAATAGTTTAAATCTTTGTCATCCATTTATAAGAGAAAATAATTGGATGAGCAGAAATTTAATGCTTGCAGGTAATTTTAATTTGACAAATAACGACGAACTTTTTGATGTTTTAGTTGAACTCGGTCAGCATCCAAGCGAAAGGGCTGACACTGTTACTATGTTAGAAAAATTTGGGCACTTTATTGATGAAGAAAATCAACGTTTATTTACTCTTTATAAATCAGAAGGTCATGGTAATCAAAAAATTTCAAGCATGATTGCAAGTGAATTAAACATAGAAAATATCTTAAAAAGATCTTTAAGAGATGCTGATGGAGGTTATGTAATGGCAGGCTTGTTAGGACATGGCGATGCTTTTGTTGTAAGAGATCCAAATGGAATTAGGCCCTGTTTTTATTACCATGATGACGAAATTGCTGTAGTTACAAGTGAAAGACCTGCTATTCAAACCGGATTTGATATCCCAATCAGAGACATTAAGGAATTAGGACGCGGAAATGCTTTAATAATAAAAAAAGATGGTAATATCAGCGAAGTAAATATTATTCCTCAAGCCGAAAACAAAGCCTGTTCTTTTGAACGAATCTACTTTAGTAGAGGTAATGATAAAGATATTTATAAAGAAAGAAAAGAATTGGGTTATTTGTTAGCAAATAAAATAATGAAATCAGTAAATAATGATTTTGAAAAAACAGTTTTTAGTTATATCCCTAATACTGCTGCAGTTTCTTTTTATGGAATGTTAGATGGTATAAATGACTTATTAAACATTTATAAAATCAATCAAATCAAAAAAATTGGTACTAAAATTAATGAAACTCAATTACAAAATATTTTATCTCT
>SYAL01000024.1 GCA_005787585.1 Bacteroidota bacterium | reverse complement strand
GTCTTGTGATAAGGGCAGGTGTGTTGCGGAAATTATTTTTTTGTTACGCTTGCATATGAGCGGTTATATAAATTTTAAATGTGGGTAGGTAAAAATAATTTATGTGCTTTAGGCGTGTTGAGCGCAACCATTGAATATAACTTACTTATATGAGGAATTTTGTAAGAGGAAGCGAACAGATATTGTATTGTTCCTCTAATTTTCTCATTTTATATCTTTTTAATATAAATATAATCATTATTTATAAACTATCAAATGGCGAAACCACTCTTTGTATGCTAGTGTTGCTTACATGTGTATATATTTCTGTTGTTCTACTGCTACTGTGTCCTAAAATCTCTTGTATGTATCTTAAATCGGTTCCATTTTCTAATAAATGAGTAGCGTAACTGTGCCTTAACCAATGCAAACTAACTGGCTTTGTTATCTTACTTTTTTCAAGAGCTTGCTTTAAAACTGCAGATAAACTACTCGCATCATACTGGCTTTTTTTATCCTGCCCTTCAAACAACCATAAACTTGGTTTATAAGCATTATAATAATTTCTCAATATTTAAAATCTTTTCAGATAAGGGCGCAATTCTATCTTTTCTTCCTTTTCCCTGTCTAATTATTACTAAACCTCGCTTCGAATCTATATCCATTAATTTTAAGTTAATTAATTCCCCCCTCCTTAAGCCACAACTATATATTAAACTCAGCATGGCTTTATGTTTTATGTTGCCATGAGCGTTCAGTATTAATTTTATTTCTTCTTTACTCAATACATTAGGTAATAGTTTTTGAGTTTTTGGTCGGTGAATTAATTCGGGTTGTAATTGTTTATTCTCAATGTTTCTAAAAAATAATTTTACTGCATTAACAATTTGATTTTGATACGAGGCAGAATAATGATTGGCTAATATGTATTTATTATTGAAAATTATTAAATCTTCATTTGTGATTTCGCTCAGGTTTTTAGTTGAATAATATCTCAAAAAAGTTTGTATCGAATCAATATAAGTTCCAATAGTGCTTCCACTATAGCGCTTGCTTTGTAACCAATAGTTAAATTGATTAATTTTTTCTTTTTGTACTTTATTTAAATCAGGTAAAGCATCACTAGGTTTTTTAATTTTAACTTGATTTGGTTTAACAACATCTTCATATTTGTTTAATAATTTTATGTTAATTCCTTTGGCCTCAAAAGTGTTTTTAATTAGCTGCAAAGCCTCTGCATAATAACTTATATACCAACATTTATTAGTTTGACTCCATTTAGCATCGGCAATTTTCTTAACTAATTCTATAGTTGTAGAATCGTATTTAAAATATATAAAAATTTTTTCTTTATTATTATATATAGCATGAGCAATAGTAATTTCTTTTACCATTATTCAAAATTACTTTTAAAACAAGTAAATGATTGCTATTGATTATAGCAATTTTTTTTGGGCATTAAATAGATAATAAAATAATAAATAATTTTTTTTAATCTAATTTTAAAGTGGTGTTACCAATAACAACTCCATCGCAGGTAATTTCAATAATATAATTTCCAGGCACATACTCGCCCTGGCCTTCGCAATAAGTTACTCCAATTAATTCAGCATTAGCATAATTTAAAGTTTCTCTTCCAGCAAAATAACCGCTGCTTTGGTTAAAATTAAAGCGGCAATTATCATCGTAACTTTTAGCTAGTTCTTTCCCATCTGGAGTCATTATCCTCACGTAAATTGTTTTTTCACCCGCCTTGGCAATTTTATTTTCACCTAAACTAAAACTAACTTTTATTTTTTCTGTTTTTCGAGCCTTGTTTGTTTCCGATTCTTTTTTACCCCCTCGTTTATATAAAACGGCTTTTGCACTAATATTAAAACAACTTAAAATACTACCTTTTGCAATGGTACTTTTTAATTCGTCTTTTTCTTTTATTAATACACTTTGTTTTTCTTTTTCAGAACCTAATTGTTTTAGTACTGTTTTTTTTTCGGCGACTAAGGTTTGGTTGAGGGTGTTTAAAGAATCAATAGTTCTTACATAACTTTGCATAATGCTTCTTAGTGTTTGTGTTTCCTTTTTTAATTTAGAAATAATAGTTGCATCGCCTTTATGTTTTGCTGCTTCTTTAATTAATTCTTCAATCCGTTCTCGCTTAGAATCAATGTCTAGTTGCATCGCTGCATCATTTGTTTGAAGATTCTGGTAATCTTTCTGTAAATCCAATAAATCAACCTCAATAGTATTTTTTTCAACACGTATTTTTTCTGAAATAGTAATGGTATTTGCTACTTTACTTTTTTCGTTAACCAAAAGCCAAATGGTAATAACATTAGTAGTCGTTAGACCAATAATTGTCCAAAAAAGTAATCTGCGTTTTTTGGAAGATTCTTTTTTTTCTTGATTCATAACATAAATATAACAATCAAAAATAGTATTTTAGTATAAATTGTATGACACTTATTAACGATTTTTTATCCTTAATTTATCCAAGGTATTGTGAGGCTTGTGGATCAAATTTATATAAGCACGAGGATTTAATTTGTAATCAATGCATTATCACCTTGCCCCATAGTAATTACCACCTTTTGTCTGTTAACGAAATTAATTTACTATTTGCCGGTCGAGTTCCTCTTGTTCACGCACTTTGTATTTTTAATTTCGAAAAGAGTGGGAGGGTTCAAAAATTGATACATGCTTTAAAATATCAAAATCAAATGGGCCTTGGGGTTTGGCTCGGTAATTATTATGCAAATTTGCTAAAAGCAAATTCAATTTTAGAAGATATTGATTTATTAATCCCAGTTCCACTTCATAAAAACAAACTTAAGTATCGTGGTTATAATCAAAGCGAATGTTTTGCTAAGGGCTTATCCGAAGTTTTTGAACGACCAATGCTCAACAAATGTATGGAGCGATTAAGTGAAACTAGCACTCAAACAAAAAAGAAAAAATTTGAACGATGGCAAAATGTTGAAGGTGTTTTTAAAATTAATAACCCCTCAATTTTAGAAAACAAACATGTTTTGTTAGTGGATGATGTAATAACTACAGGCGCTACAATTGATGCTGTCTGGCAAACTATAAAGGATATTGAAGGAATTAAGATTTCGGTTATCAGTATTGCTTTTGCAGCAAAAAATTATTAGTTTTATTAAGATAAAAAACGCGAACTATCTTCGTTTTTTAATAAGGCACAATTTTCTAATTCGCCAAACCATTTTTTTCTGCGTCGGGCAATTAAGTCATAAAAAAAATTACGAATAAAAGGAGGAATGATAACCAAAACTATCAATAAAGGCCAAACTCCTTTCATATATATTGTTAAACGCAAAGCTGCACAAGATTTTATAAACGCATCATAATTTTTAATTAAAATCATACTATCTATTTTAGTATTTATTTCGAAATAATTTTTAATTGAAATGCCTAATTCTGATTCAATTGAAATAAAATGTAGCTCTTTATTTTTTTCGTGTTTTAAAAAAAATAATATAGCTTGGTTACATAAAACACATTTACCATCAAATAATAAAAGAGGTTGTTTTTTTAAAGCTTCGTTTAGTGTCATTTTTTATGGTTGTGCAAAAATATAATATGGATCAACGCTTAATTCGTATTTTTTTGGTAATAATGAAAATAAGGATAAATCAATAAAGTTAACAAAACCATTTTTGCCAGAGCATTGGCTGGTATGATGAGGTAATGGCCCTTTAGCTGAAATATTTCGCGAAAGAACATATAACAAGTTTTTAGATTCGTCGGCGGCAATTCCATGTGGCTGAAACCCACAAGCTAAATGTTTTACATTTTGATAATTATTGGCGTTAATTTTTGTAATTAGCCCGTGCGAATTGATAAACTTAATAGTATCATTTGTACAACTCACAAAAAACTCGTTGCGTGTTTTTGAAAAAATAATTTCTTGAGGAAAAATACCAGTAGAAATAATAGTGTTAATTGAGTTATTAGCGATATTAAAAACGCGCACCTCGTTAGATTTTTGGCAAGTAATTAAAAATTCTTGTTTATTTGGAGCTAGTATAATATCGTGTGGATCGAGCATGGAATTATTATTCCAGGTAACACCAGGCTGAATAGAAAATTCTTGTTTATAAGAAAAGCCCGAATCTAATTTGGTAATGTAATTACCGTATTGCGATGTTATGTATAAAGTATCTTCATTATCATTTAAAGCAATGCCGTGAGGATAGGTAAAGCCAGGCAGGTAATGGATTAATTTTTTATTTTCTAAATCTACTGCTGCTATTTTTCCATTATTTGTATAAGAAACGCAATAAGCTTTTTTACTATCTTTAGAAATTACAAACGTATTCCAATCTTGAGAGTTATCAATAATTTGGTTAGAAGTTCCTGCAGCAAAAGGATTTAAAGGAATGTCTCCAATATAACTATCATCGCTACATTTATATTTTTGTAAGATGTTATGATTTATAAATAAAACGTACCAGTAATTACCATCGGGTGAAACACGAATTTGATGAGGCGAACTATTTGATTTATTACCAACTTTTATATAACGAATGGGTAACTGAGTTTCGCTATCAATTACTGTTACAACATCACATCCTTGATTAACTACATATAATTTTTTTTGATTAGGATAGCTTGCCCACTTAATATTTCCGTTCATATCGGAAGCTCCAGCATCAATCCAGTTTTTAATTAAAAGCACTTCACTTTTACTAAGCTTAGTTTTATTTAAAGGCATTGTTGGTTGATTTTGAGAACCTAATTCTGGATAAGTATTTATATAATAACACAACGAGGAAAATTTACTATTAAAAGGAATTACTGTCGAGCCATTTTCGCTTCCTAAAAAAAGAGATTCCCAGGTTTCTAAATTTAAATTAGATGCTGCTTGGTAACTTTTTGAATTGTGGCAACCCGAAGTGGCACATTTTGATAAAATTAAAGCTCCAACCTCTTTTGGATAGTTGCCGCTCACATTTATACCAGTGTCTTTTGTACAGGAAAACAAAAGAAACAACAAACAAAAAGCTAAATATGTTTTAATTAATTTCAATTAATTTTTTATAATTTTTTTTGTTATTTCTACTACTTGTGACTTTACTTTAATTGTTGTTTTTATAAAGTAAATTCCCGGCGCTAAATGATTTAAAGAGATAGTTTGATTATTTTTAAAATTATTTAGTTTTAAAACAGTTTGCCCGAGCATATCATTAATGGTTAAATAACCTTCATCAAATTCAATGTCATTAATATTAATATTTATTAGTTCGTTTACTGGGTTCGGAAAAACACTCATGTTTTTTGATAATTGATCGAATGTAAATTCTTTTGTATTAACAAATGGCGATTTGGAAGAAAAAAAGCTTAAGCCTCCTGAAGCATTACCAACAAATAAATCGCGTAAATTATCATTGTTTACATCTTCAAAGCAAATGGCAGATTGGCCGCCTTCATTTATAAAATTAACATCGCTACGAATAAAATTAAAACTAGAATTTATATTATTTGGTAATGAATAATAATAAATAGTTCCACCTACCGAACCAACTAATAATTTTGTAATAGTACCATCGTTATAAAAATAAGGGACGGCATAACCATCAATACCATAAACATTTGGATTATTTTTCACATCAACATTTCCTAAAAACGTACTCACTAAACTAAAAGACGGCGATGAGGATACGGTGCTAATATTTTTATAGAATGACAATTTTCCATTTTTGGTTCCAATAATTAAATCTAGTTTACCATCTTTATCTAAATCGAATAATTGAGGGGCGGCAGACGAAGAAATTGTAGTGATAGAAAATGAGTTGTTGTGGAATATAGAAAAATTACAAAGATTGTTTGCCCCAGCAGTATTTTCGAGCCAATGAATTTGACCACTCGAGGTGCCAAAACAAATATCAACATCATTATCATTATCAACATCTCCAACAGTAGGCATTATTTGATTAATAAAACTATAGCCGCTTAATCCAGCATAATCGCGTGTAATTAAAGAGTAAACGGGTTGTGCTAATGTTCCAATATTTTGATAAAGAGTTAAACGAGCGCTTAACCGATTTTGTTGAGAGTTGAGATAATAGCCATGTGTACCAATAATCAAATCTTTTAACCCATCGGCATTATAATCTATTAATAACGGAAATGAATTTTGCCCTACTTCAATCATTTCATCTTGTAAAAAATTATTTTTTATAAATTGAAAATTTATAGTGTTTGTTGTACTTGTATTTTTATAAAACCAAATACTTTTAAAATTTTCGCTAGCAGGAGAATTTGGTGTTGCAATTAAATCTTTTTTATTATCACCGTCAACATCTAAATAATAAGTGCAAGGATAATTGTTTAATTTAATTTGTGTCGTGCTATTTTTATTTGGATAATTAGGATACAATTTAGTAGTATCCGAAAATAAAGCATTGTTAATGGTTCCGGTATTGTGAAGGTATTGAGACGTGTTACAAGAAATATCGCCTAAAATTAAATCTTTATCGCCATCACCATCGCTATCTATACAGGTAAGACAAGATCCTGCGTGATAAATTTTATTATTTAGATAAATAGGTTGAGAAATATTTGGTTTTTGAGAATTACAAAAACTCGAATTTAAATCTGTTGTACAAGCTCCTTCTGAAATTTTACCCCAGCAATTATCTGAATACTCAAATTTAAGCGCATCGCATGATAAATTAGATTCTACTCGAATATTTTTGTGATATTCAATTAAACTACCCCCTGGTGAAAAAGTTAAAATATCAAGATCACCATCGTTATCTATATCAGAAATTCCTGGAACACCAACTGAGCTGGCAAATATATTTCCAAAAGTTGGACTACCACCTGGATTATAATTTGATTCTAAAAGTGTATCTGCAATAACAAATTGAACAGGATTTGCTGGCGAACTTATATTCTTATATACCATTATACCTAATGATGTATAACAAAATAAATCTTCTTTTGCATCGCAATTATAATCTAACAAAATAGCCCAGCCATATACTTGAGGAAAATAGTAACTTAATTCGGGAGCAGATAAATACTTAGTTTGACCAGAAGAACCATTATTTATAAAACATCTAAACCTTCCAGCGCCAAAATTATTTAATCTATCATAAACAACT
>SYAL01000023.1 GCA_005787585.1 Bacteroidota bacterium | reverse complement strand
TCTATAAAATAAAATACAAAGATCTTGAAGGTAACTTCCATAATACAATGGGACATCTTACTTTATTGAAGTGATTTTAATCTACTAGAAAATAATAAAACTAATTTTCTATTTTAAAATTTAAACTATTATCTTTTAATACTTTGTTAAAAATAAATATAAGAATTCTAAATGAACTTAATATTTTTGTAATTTAAAATTTGTCTTATATGAAATTTGGTGTAGTTGTTTTTCCTGGATCTAATTGTGATGAGGATATGGTTTATGTTTTACAGACCGTTATGAAGCAAAATACTATAAAATTATGGCACAAAAATACTGATTTAGAGGACTGCACTCACATTGTTTTACCTGGTGGGTTTTCTTATGGAGATTATTTAAGAAGCGGAGCTATTGCAAAATTTTCGCCAATAATGAAAAGCGTAATTAATCACGCTAACAATGGTGGCTTTTTATTTGGAGTGTGCAATGGTTTTCAGATATTATGTGAAACTGGTTTACTTCAAGGAGCACTATTACACAACAACTCTAGGAAATTTATTTGTAAAAATGTTTATATAAAATCACAAACTACTAATTCATTAATTACTTCAAAAGTTCCCGAAAATAAATCATTAAAAATTCCTATTGCACATGGCGAAGGGAAATATTTTTCGGATGCACAAACCATAAAAAAATTAAATCAAAACCATCAAATATTATTTAGATATTGTGATATTAATGGAAATATTAATGATGAAGCGAATCCTAATGGGGCATCAGAAAACATCGCAGGTATTTGTAATGAAAGTCGAAATGTTTTTGGAATGATGCCACATCCCGAGAGAGCTAGTAATAAAGAATTATTTAACGAAGATGGAAAGCTTTTGTTTGAAAGTATTATAGAAAATAATTAGTCGTCAATGTCAAAAATTTTATCAGTTCTTATACCTGCATACAACGAGGGGAAGACAATTAATTTAATTCTTGATAAAATAATTGCCGTTAATTTACCCGAGAATATTGATAAAGAAATTATAATTGTTAATGATTGCTCAAGCGATAATACAAAAGAAACTATAGAAATATATTTTAAAAAAAGTTCTTTTATAAATTATACATTATTTAATCAAAATATAAATAAGGGTAAGGGCGCTGCTATTCATAAAGCTATTGAACTAGCAAAAGGCGATTATATAATTATTCAAGATGCCGATTTAGAATATGACCCTAATGAATATAATATATTACTAAAGCCAATTCTAGATAATGTTGCTGATGTTGTCTATGGTTCGAGGTTTATTGGCGGGAAACCGCACAGAATTTTATTTTTTTGGCACAGTCTTGGCAATAAATTTTTGACATTCTTAAGTAATAGTTTTAATAATTTAAATCTTACAGATATGGAAACTTGTTATAAGTTATTTCGTTCTGAAATTATAAAAAAAATCAATTTAAAAGAAAAGCGCTTTGGTTTTGAGCCAGAGGTTACAGCAAAAATAGCTCGGTTAAAAAATATAAGAATTTATGAAGTCGGTATTTCGTATTTCGGGAGAACATATGAAGATGGTAAAAAGATAAGCTGGAAGGATGGATTTAGAGCAATTTACAGTATTTTTAAATACGGACTATTTCGATAAAGATTTGAATTCAATAATTATTCAAATCATTTTTAAAAAATTAATGTATAATATTAATTTTTTTTAATGGTAGGTGCTTCAAGTTAAGCCAAACATTTCTATTTTCTTCATTAGGATTATCCCAATAAAAACTAAAACCTTCTGGAGAATTTGCAGAATAACCATTTAAGCATTTTAGTGAAAGTGATTGTGAGGCCAGCATAGCGTCTAATTGATATTCGTGAGGAAAAGAAGTCATAGAATCTGGTTCATAAGAAACAATTCCATTTTTTGTGATATTTTTCATTTTATAAACTAAATTGTTAATTCTTTTTTGTGAAATACTTTTTTCTACTCTGTGAGTGGAAGTACTAATACATAAATTATCAATAATTATTATACTCATTAAAAAAATAAATAGACTAAACTGATTTCGTCTTTTCATAGTATTGAAAAAAAAGTTAAAAACAAAAGCAACAGCAACAGCATAAAATATTAGTTCTATATTAATAATACGTTGAAGAGCCCTCATTGACCCAAACCCTGGAATTTTAAATATAAGTTTATAAAAAGAGAATTCATTTATTCGGATAAAAAATAAAAAAGTAAAAAAACAGGTAAATAATAAAATGATTGTACGGAGAGAATTTTTTTTTCTATAAATTTTATAAACTACTATAACAAAAAACATAAAAATTGAGATACATGCTACACCCCCTGGAAAGAGACGGTGATTCCAAAAAGAAGAATATTCATCGGCAGTATGTTCTAATTTTCCCCAAAATAAAGACCCTGGACTAGAAAAAAAATAGGATTTAATCGTTGGGATATTTTGAACTATTTCATGGTAGGAATAAAAGCCAGAAATTTCGGCTCTTTTAATGTAGGGATAAATTAATGGGATTAAAATTAGAATATTTAATGTTAATGAAATTAAAATACTTCGCCACCATTTGAACTCTTTTATCTTGGCAAGATATAAATTTCGTTTTACAAAAAAAGAAGTCAACACTAAAAAAGCTATAGGAATAAATAACATAAAACCTAAATAAATTCCGCAGTATATTTGAAACACTATAGATAAAACCATTGCGAAAAAATAATTAGGGTTTAGGTTTTCAATAAATAGTAACCCCATCCATATTGCTATCGGAATAGCAAATCTAGGTAAGGTTTGTGCGTGTCCAACTTGACTTTGAAGAGCTAATGAGCATGAATAGACTATTGCGCCGAGAATAGCTGCAAATGGATTTTTAAAAAGATATTTTAATAGAAAATAACAGCTACAATAGTTTAAACAAATCATTAATAAAAACCAATATTGAAAGGCGGTTTCTCTGTCTTGACCAAATATTCTAAAAATAGAATAAAAAGGTGCTGACCCCAAAAGATTATCTGAAAAAGCGATAATATTTTTTTCTGGAAACATATATGGTGCGCTCCAAAAAGAGTCCAAATTTCCACAAAAAAATTGAAATGCATGTTCTAAAAGATAATTATTAAAACGAGCATCGCCTAAATCTCCCGGAAAATAAATCAAAGAAAAACCTGTAATATTAAGTCCAAAAAAAAATAAGCATACCAATAATCCAAGAAAAAAAGTAGAGTTATTGATAAAATTATATTGTTGGGTTTGCATAAAACTGAATTAATTGAATAGTTTATAGATTAGTAAGCTTCTATGACTTGATATTATTTTTTCTTTAAGATCCTTTCCATATATTTTATTAAATTGAATAGTATCATTAACAACTAAGTATTTATACTTTGGATTATTTACCAATTTTTTTAAATCAGTTGAAGAAATAGAAGTATCAAAACTATAACCTAGTTGATTAGATAGATACATTTGATTACAAAAGTAGTTATCGAAAGCAAATAAAACCTTATTATCTCTTCTGATTCCCAAACTTCTTAATTTAGTCTCAAGGTCTTCATAAGCAATAAAAGTATTAGTTGGATTTGATGAGAGCACGTAGTCACTAAAACGATCATTATATTGTTTTTTTGTCCAAATTCGACATTCTTTAATATTAAAATAGATAGTAATAAATAATATTAATAAAATTATAGAAGAATATTTATCAGAAATAGTTCGAGCGAAATCAGCAAAAGTTAAAAACAAAAAGAAAACAACTGGCAATAATGATATGATGTAATAGTCGTGCCACATAAATTGATTTAAAAATAAATAAATATAGCATAACGATCCCAGAAAATATAAGATTGTAATAGATGCTAATAATCTATTTACAAACTTAAATCCAATTATTAAAATTAAAATTATAGCACCTATAAAAACATATGTCTCATATGGATAATATTGAAAAAGCCATAAATTAATAACAGTCTCAGAAACTTTTGAAACAATTTCCCAACTACTTGCTAAAACCGGCTCGAGTGAGAAAGTTTCGTTATTATTTATTTTAGCAAGCCACGACGCATAAAAATACCATGAGATAACAATAATAAAGCCAAATAAAACATGTGATAGAATTTTTTTTCGGTTTAAAATTATATTTTCTTTGGTATTTGTTTTAAAAAATTTAAGATAATCCAATACTATTAAGCATAATACAACAAAAAATCCCATTAAAAAAGTTGCCTTAATCAAAGCACTTAAAGTTCCAAAAAAAATAAACCATCTAAAATTGCAAATTTTATTTGATTCTAAGAAGTTGAAAAAGAAATACCAGGCAGCAAGCATTAGTCCTAGAGCAGGCGCATCAGGCATAAAATTCGGAATATAATATAAAAGTACGGGAGAAAAGGATGCGGCTAAAACTATTACAATTGACAGTATAATATTTTTAATATATTTTAAAACTATGAGGTTATAAAAAATAAAGCCAAAAGAACATAATAATAAACTAATGTATTTTAAATAAATTTCGTTGAAACCGAAACATTTATAAAAAATTGCTGCGGTATAATAAATTATTGGAAATTCAAGTCCGGTTATCCTACTTTCCCCATCAATATGAACTGTTTTCTGAACTCGTGGCTTAAAAAAATTCATATCTTCTTCATAATAATTTAATGCAATTGAAGCTCGCTGACATTGAGCTGAAGAGTGAATAGAGCATGGTCTTTTATGAAGGTAGTTATATGTACCTATATATGAATAAAAATAAAAATGTAACGCTATTATAAATAAAATTGTAGCAATAATATTTTTAGCATACGTATTTTTTATTATAAATTTTTTAAAAAAAATATTTATTTTATTTTTCAATTATAAGATATTAATTAGGGTTTATATTTAATAGTTACAGATAAAGAATCAATATCAAATTTTTCAAAATTTACATCTCCAAGAACTGCAAATGTATTTATATAATTATACTCCTTTCCATCAAAGGTTTCATTTAAATCAATTGAGTCTTTATACCAACTCCATTTATTTATTTCTTTGTATGCATATTTTAAAAAAATCGGTTTCCAAATCAATACTTTATTTTCATTTCCAGATAGAACTGCCGTTGTAATAGTTGATTTAGAATAAATATTATTTGTACGAAATTTACCACAAACAATAATTCGTATTTTTTTATTTTTGTAAATCTCTTTAACTTTAAAAACTAATTCTTGGCCATGTGCACCGGGTTTTGAATAACTTAAATAATTAAAATATAAAGAAGAATCTCTTAATAAATTATCATCAATAAATTTTTTTTTATCAGGCACTAATCTTTCTTGATTGATTATCACATAAGAGTCATCACATGACATTAAAAAGAAAAGCGACCAAAAAAGAAGAAATAAAAAAAAATAAGACTTTCTCATTTTATAAAATCATTTCTTTTATATCGCCTTCAATTATTAATTTTCCTGCAGTCGCATTTTTTATTTGTTCTATACTAATGCCAGGAGCCCTTTCTAATAATTTAAATCCACCTTGATGATGAATTTCGTAAACCCCAAGTTCTGTTACAACTTTTTTAACACAAGCTATACCGGTTAATGGTAATTCACATTTTTGTAAAAACTTTGATTGCCCGGCTTTATTTACTTGTTGCATGGCCACAATAATATTTTTAGCGCTAGCAACTAAATCCATTGCGCCTCCCATTCCTTTAACCATTTTACCAGGGATTTTCCAGTTGGCTATATCTCCACTCTCGCTTACTTCCATTGCTCCTAAAATAGTTAAGTCTACTTTTTGAGATCTAATCATGCCGAAACTTAATGCGCTATCAAAAATACTTGACCCTTTAAGAAGAGTAATTGTTTGTTTGCCTGCATTTATTAAATCTGCATTTTCTTCTCCTTCATATGGGAAAGGACCCATACCTAAAATTCCATTTTCTGATTGCAATACGATATTAAATCCTTCTTGAATATAGTTTGCAACTAAAGTTGGAATCCCGATTCCTAAATTAACAAACATACCATCTTTAACTTCTTGAGCAATACGTTTGGCGATACCGTTTTTATCTAACATAATTTAGTAAGCTATTTTATACTCGTTATTGAATTGTTTTTTTAATATTGTGGCTAAATTTTTTGCAATAATCATTCGACCTTTATATCCATAATGCTCTGTAGTCCATGTTTGATCTGTAAATTCTTTTCCACTAACTAATTCTAAATTATCAACCACATTACAATTATTTTTTGAATATCGTTTCACTAAAAAATCTCTATTTCCCTTTATTAAAAATACTAATTCCTTCCCTACTAAACTATCTGCGTACTCTATATTTTCGGCTAATAAATTTAAATATAAAGGAACCTCGTTTATATAGCACCAATTTAAAATTTCATCATAATCTTTAATTCTAGGATTTGATTCTTTAATATTAAATGCATAGCTTTTAACATAGTGACAGGCTAATACAATCTTGTCATTATCCCAAGAGCCATCGGCTTTTAAATAACTACCATTAGCCATTGAATTATCCCATTCCTTGACTGTTTTATATTTAAATGGAAAAGGAAATATTAATTGAGTATTTTCCCAATCATTAAGCATTTCTTTTTCTCTTTGCTGTTCAGTTTTATTATCAAAAGCCTGAAGAGAAAGTAAAAATCTATTAATTAAATTGGGATATGGTTGAGCAAGAACCATAGACTCTTGCAATGGAGTTTCGAGTTTTGAATGAATCCAAGCCGCATCAAAAGAGCGTAAGTTTAGTGTAATAACAATAGCTTTTGGTTTGTGTTCTTTTAGATTAATTTGAGTAAGCCATTTTTTAAATATACCAGCGTGGCTTGCTGGCTTATTTACTGCAGTGATTTTTAATTTAGGATAAAAAAAATTGGTAATTTCAGAAATACTATTTTTTATCGAATCCGATTCTCGAGTATTAAAGTTAGATGATTCTGCAAAATAAAAAATATCTGTTGTTGATTGGTTATTTTTTATTTCTAATATCTGCTCACACTTCTCAGCTAAATCTTTTTTATAAAAAGTTAAATTATAAATAATATTTAAGCTAATTATAATTACAATTAAAAAGGAAATTTTTATTAATATTTTTTTTATCATTAAAACTGAAAATAAATAAACGGAAATTTTTCTGTACCCGATAAAGCAAATAAACAAAACAACAAAAATGAGTAGATTACCCATCGGTATGGTGTTCTAATAGTATTAAGTTTTATATCGAACCTTGTATTATATTGAAAAAAATCAAAAATAATTAATCCAAATATAGCTAATAACGGAACTTTCAAACTAATTAGATTAAACTTTATATTATTATTTACAAATATGATACAAATAATTTCTTTTGCTTTATTAAAATTTTCGGCTCTAAAAAAAATCCAAATAAATGAGGTAACAATAAATGTTTTTACAACCAATATTACATTTAAAAAATCCCAATGCGCCTTAATTTCAAATTTAAATAGTTTAGAAAAAAATCTTTCTATTAAAAGCATCAATCCATGTAAAGCACCCCAAACTACAAAAGTCCAATTTGCACCATGCCAAAAACCACTTAGCATAAAAACAATTAAAATATTTAAACTCCATCTTGGAATCGCTACTCTATTTCCACCCAGGGGAATATATAAGTAATCTTTAAACCATGTGCTTAAAGAAATGTGCCAACGAGACCAAAACTCAGTAATACTTTTAGAAAAATATGGGGTTTTAAAATTATCCATAATTTTAATGCCAAGCATTCTTGCGCTTCCTAATGCGATAGATGAATAACCAAAAAAATCTGCATAAATTTGAAAGGAAAACATAAAAACACCTATCAAAACTTCTTCACTACTATGTTTTAAAGGTTCCTTATATATTTGATTAACAAATGGAGCAATATTATCTGCAATTGTCATTTTAACAAACAATCCAAATAAAACTAATTTTAGGCCATCAGAGATGTTTTGATAAATGAAATTTTGTTTTTTTTTTAATTCTTGCCCTAATCGATCATATCTTTCAATAGGTCCAGCTACCATCTGAGGAAAAAATAATACATAGTTTGCAAAATACCCTATATGTTTTTCGGCTTTTTGTTTGCCTCGATAAACTTCAATAGTATAACTCATTGATTGGAATGTATGAAATGAAAGACCAATGGGTAAAATAATTTGCAAATTAATAGGTTGAAATTCTTTTCCAAATAATGAAAATATTGGCGCTAAATTATCGTTTAAAAAATTGAAGTATTTAAAAAAACAAAGTAAGAGAATGTTAGCACTTAAACTTGCAATAAGCCATAATAACTTAATTTTGCCTTGTTTTTTTTCAATAGCAATGGCAGAAAAATAATCTATTATTATGATAAAAAAAAGTATAAAAATATACTTAGGAATAAAAGCCATATAAAAATAACAGCTAGAAATAAAAATCAAAAGCCATCTTAATTTTGGTGGTAATAAATAATAAAATCCAACTACTATTGGTAAAAAAAATAAAAAATGGAGAGAATTAAATAACATTTAAAACAAATTATTTTTTTCTTGTGGTTACTTGCTCAATTCTTTTTTCATAAAAATTACCTTGAAAAATACGATGAACGTAAATACCCGGAGTATGAACCTGATCAGGATCTAATTCTCCGGCAGGTACTAAAATTTCAACTTCAGCTATTGTTATTTTTCCAGCCATCGCCATTAATGGATTAAAGTTACGTGCGGTGTTTTTATAAATTAAATTTCCTGCAGTATCTCCTTTCCAAGCTTTTACAATTGCAAAATCAGATTCAAAAGCTTTTTCCATTAAATACTCTTTTTCTTCGCCGTTGTAATTAAACTTACGAGTTTCTTTTCCAATTGCTACTTCTGTTCCAATACCTGCGGGAGTATAAATTACAGGCATACCGTAGCCTGCAGCTAAGCATCGGGTAGCTAAAGTGCCTTGAGGGACCAATTCCACTTCTAATTCACCACTCAACATTTGGCGTTCAAACTCTTCATTTTCTCCAACATAACTAGAAATCATTTTTTTTATTTGTTTAGTTTGTAATAACAATCCTAATCCAAAATTATCTACCCCTGCATTGTTGCTTATGCAGATTAAATTTTTTGTGCCTTTTTTTACTAATTCATTAATACAGTTTTCAGGTATACCACATAAACCAAACCCACCAAACATAATAGTCATTCCATCTTTAACATCTATTAAAGCTTCTTCTACATTTTTTACAACTCTATTAATCATATTTTATTTTTCATAATCTTGTGAACAACACTATTTTTTGGAAATTTAAAAGAAAGAATTTTATCTTCTAATTATCAAATTCATTTTCTTCATTTTTACCATCCAAAGGTTGATCATCATACTTGCTGCAATCTATTTCTAAATTTGGATCTAAATTTTTTGGCTTTATAAAGTCTGCGTTACTTAGTTTTATATTTTTATCTGCATAAACTTTTACAAAAAATTTTCCCCAAATCGGAAGTGCCATTGAAGCGCCTTGACCTTCTAAAATAGAATTGAAATGAATACTTCTATCTTCACCTCCTACCCAACAACCTGCGGCCAATTCAGGAGTTAATCCAATAAACCATCCATCAGCATTGTATTGTGTGGTGCCTGTTTTTCCTGCAATTTGATTATTTAGTTTGTATTTTCCCCCCCTTAATCTGGAGCCGGTTCCTTCTTGAACAACACCACGCATAAGTTGAATCATAGTATATGCTTTTTCTTCACTAAAAACTTCATTGCTATTTGGTAAAAATTCTTCCAATATTTTGCCATTTTTATCTTCAATACGAGTAATGAAAGTTGGTTGAATATATGTTCCTTTATTTGCAAAAGTAGAGTTTGCTGCTACCATTTCAAATACACTAATATCTGCTGTACCTAAACAGATTGATGGGACTTCAGGTATTTGAGAGGTAACACCAAGACTTTTAACCAATTTTATAACAGCATGTGGGCCATATTGTTTCATTATCCATGCAGTAACATAATTCACAGATAAAGCTAAAGCTCTTCTTAATGTTATCATTTTGCCAGTCCCTTTTAATCCATCAGAATTATCCGGACACCAATCTTTTCCATCAGGCATGTTAATGCAAGTACGAATATTTGGAACTTGATGACATGGTGAAAATCCTTCTTGAATAGCCAATGCATAAACAAATGGTTTAAATGTAGATCCAACCTGACGTTTACTTACTTTTACATGGTCATATTTAAAATGTTTATGATTAATCCCTCCTACCCATGCTTTTACATAACCAGTTTGAGGTTCCATAGCCATAAAACCAGTTTGTAAAAAACTTTTATAATATTTTATACTATCGTAAGGGCTAAAGATTGTATCAATATCACCTCGCAAACTATAAACTCTCATAGGAATTGGTTTATGAAAAATTTCAATTATTTTTTTGTGTGATAATCCAGTTTCTTCTAATTCTCGGTATCTGTCACTTCTTTTAATAGAAGAATTCATAATCTCTTCTATTTCTTGTTTGCTTACATTCCAGGCAAAAGGCGCATTTATTTTATTCAAACATTCTTTACTAAACATTTTTTGTAATTCTTGCATATGATCATAAACAGCCTCTTCGGCATAATTTTGCATTTTAGAATCGATTGTTGTATATATTTTTAGTCCATCTTTGTATATGTTGTAAGGCGCGTCTGTTTCAGAATTAATGTGTGATTTGCACCAATTTTTTAGAAAAACATCTCTTAAATACTCTCTAAAATATGTTGCTAAGCCATCGTTATGGTCTTCTGGTCGAAAAGATAATCCTAAAGGTAAAACTTTTAAACTATCGTATTTCAAGAGGGATAAATACCCATATTTTAACATTTGACTTAACACTATATTTCTTCTTTTCAAAGTTATTTCATAATGTCGAATAGGATTAAACAAAGAAGGGTTTTTTGCCATCCCAACCAACATAGCAGCTTGTTCAATTTTTAAACTATCTTGATTTGAATTAAAATAAATTTGTGCTGCCGATTTTATTCCTACTGCTAAATTTAAAAAGTCAAATTTATTGAGGTATAAAGCTAAAATCTCATTTTTTGTATAATATTTTTCAAGTTGAGTTGCAATAATCCATTCCTTAAATTTTCTGATAACTAATTCTAGCTTGTTTAGCTTTTCTCTTGGAAACATCATCTTGGCTAGTTGTTGAGTAATTGTGCTCCCACCACCTTTATTTCCCCCTGTAAAAACTCCAAAGAATGATCTTAATAGTGCTTTAAAATCCACGCCATTATGCTCGTAATATCTTACATCTTCAGTAGCTATTAAAGCATTTATAACATCTTTATCAATTTTTTCAAAAGCTACATTAACCCTATTTTCACTATAATATTTTCCTAATATTTTCATATCGCCACTATAAACCAAAGTAGCAAGATTATTTTTTGGATTTAATAATTCGTCAACTTTTGGTAGTGCACCAAAAACACCAAACCCAACCAAAAAAATAAAAAGAATAATTATTAAAAAGGGACTCAAAAATAGAATCCACAACCATTTAATATGTTTATTTGAGTTTTGCACAGCTTTATTATGTAAAAATAACAAAAACTCACAAGGTATATAGAGAAATATATAAAATTATAGAGTAAATATTTTAAAGGATTTTTAATAAAATAAAGAAAGTTCAATAAAATTATATTAGCGTAAAATTAAAAGTCGATTTGCATCTAGTTTAATAAAAATAAATAATAAAATTGTAAACGACCAAAGTGATGAGCCTCCATAACTAAAAAATGGTAATGGAATTCCAATTATAGGCATTAACCCGATAGTCATTCCAATATTTACTGCCAAATGAAAAAACAATACTGAAGCAACACCATAACCATATATTCGACTAAAATCTGATCGTTGTCGTTCGGCTAAAAATATACATCGAAGAATTAAAAAAAGTTCTAAAAAAATTACAAAAGCGCTACCAATAAATCCCCACTCTTCTCCTACTGTACAAAAAATAAAATCGGTGTCTTGCTCAGGAACAAAGTCATACTTAGTTTGTGTTCCCTTTAAATAACCCTTTCCAATTAAACCACCACTGCCTATTGCTATTTTAGCTTGATTAATATTATAACCTTCTTTTTTTAAATTTACAATGCCCCTACCCAACAAAACATCTATTCTAATTTTTTGATGATTTTGTAAATGATTATATACATAGTTAGTTCCTAAAACTATACCTGCAGAAACAGAAAACAGTATAGCAATAAAAAATAAATTTTTTTTGTTTCTCCTTATAAATAGAAATGAAGCGCCTGAAATAATCGCTAATAATATTATTAAGATTGAAATTTTAGTAACAATTAAAGACAAAATAAATAAAATAGTTGCAAGCAAGAAAAAAATAATAATCCCAACATTTAATCCTTCACGATATAAAACAATAATAAATGCAATAAAAACTAAGGCTAAACCAGTTTCATTTTGCATAAATTTAATAATTAATAAAGGAATAATGATGAAAGATAAGGCCACAAAAGTATTTTTATAATTTTTATAAAGGTCTCGCATTTTTAAACGAAATTGTTGGGTGACTAAAATATTTTGGTTACTTAAAAATTTGGCAAGAGCAAGATTAGCCGCAAATTTCATAAATTCTGCTGGCTGAATTCCGTAGCCACCAAAACCAAACCATGATTTACTTCCCTTGATTTCCCTTCCATAAAAAATAACTAAAATATTAGCTATAATAAAAAAACCATAAAACCCATAAGCAAAAACTGTAAAAAAATTAGCATCTATAAGTAAAATGCTAAAGGCAATGATTGTTGCCCCAGAAATCCAAATTAACTGTTTACCATATTTTTGGGTGGTATCAAAAATATTTTGGTGCTCTTCATTAAACACTGCAGCATAAATATTAAGCCATCCGATTATAACTAAAGCGATATAGGTAATAACTGTTATTCTATCAACACCAAATAATAATCTATTTTGGTTACGACTCATTAATGAAATTCAGTTGAAAGTAAATTCTTACCATTTATTAAATCCACCTCGAGTATCCTTTTCTCCAGGTCTGGACGATCTGTTTTTCCCTTTAAATATTTCTCCATCATTAAGGTTACAATTGGAGCACTCCAAATACCACCAAATCCGGCGTTTTCTACAATGCAGGCCATTGCAATTTTAGGATTTTCTCTTGGGGCAAAAGCTAAAAAAACCGCATGCGATTTTCCATGAGGATTTTGTGCTGTTCCTGTTTTTCCACAAACAATGATACCTTTTAACTTATTAGCCGAAGCGGTTCCCCCTGGCTCCATTGCTCCCTGCATTCCATCAATTACATTAGAATATGCATCTTGATTTTGAACGCCTACAAAATGTTTTACTTTAAACTTTTTATCTATTTTTTTTTCATTTCCAATACCCTTAACGCTATGTGGAGTTACGTAAAAACCTCTGTTTGCAATTATTGAAACAACATTCGCCATTTGTAATGGAACTAATAGTAACTCTGATTGTCCTATACCTAAAGAAACCACCGTGTTACTTTTCCAACTATTTTTACCAAATACTTTATCATAATATTTTGTTGAGGGTATGTTTCCTGGCTTATCAAAAGGTAAATCAGTTCCTAATCGTTTGCCTGGACCAAATGTTGTAACCATATCTCGCCAGTGATTATAACCATCTATAAAATGTGGGTATTTTTTTTGGTCTACAATTTCTCTAAATACATAACTATAATAAGAATTACATGAAACAGAGATAGAACGTATTAAATTGGTTCCACCTCCATGTGGATGACATTTAGGTTTACCTCCCATCGGAGGATAACCCAGTTGACATGGGAAAACAGTGTTGCGGTTAATCAACCCGTCATTTTGAGCAATTAATGCATCAATTAGTTTAAAAATTGAACCAGGCGGATACATCGCGGTAAGCGCTCTATTAAATAGAGGTAGATTTAAACTATCATTGTATAAAGTAGTAAAATTTTTTGACCGCTCCTTTCCACCAACGAGTAAATTTGGATCGTATGAAGGGCCAGAAACTAAACATAAAATTTCACCCGTCGAAGGCTCAATTGCAACAATTGCACCTTTTTTCCCTTGCATCAATTTCTCACCATAATCTTGTAAGTCTCTATCTATCGAACAATATAATGGCTTACCCTGAATGGCAAGAGTGTCGTAAATACCATTCATATATTTACCAATAATCTTATTATGTACATCTGTGACGGCAATTTGAGTGCCTTTTTTACCTCTAAGTAACTCTTCGTAACTCCTTTCTATTCCTGTTATTCCAATGTAATCTCCATCCTTATAATATGATTGTTTTTCTAGTTGATTTTTATTAATCTCTCCAACATATCCCAATAGATGAGCAGCAATAGGCTTTGGATATTTTCTAACAGTTCTTTTTTGTATAAAAAACCCCTTAAATCGATATTGCTTTTCCTGAAATGCCGCATATGTTTTTGCAGACATTTGTTTTTCAAATATACTTTGTTTTCTTGGAGAATTAGGCGCCTGACAGGCCTTTTTAATTCTTTTTAAATACTCTTTCTTACTTATTTGTAATACTTCACATAAAGAAGCTGTATCGCAACCTTTAGTTTCTTTAGGGATAACAACTAAATCATATGATGGCTCATTAACAACTAATAATTTTCCATTACGATCATAAATCAATCCCCTCATGGGATACTCAGTTAAATATCTAAAAGCATTATTTTTTGAGTCTAATTCGTAGCTTTTATCTATTAGTTGCATGTAAAATAATCTAGATAAAAAAATTAAAATTATTAAACAAAAAAATCCTGCTATAATAAATTTTCGATTACCTAATTGCGCATTATTACTCATGCTTTTTTTTGATTATTATAAATCAATAATTGAATTAAGTAAATTAAACCAAAAGTCCCCAAACTACTTAAAATGATTCTTAATAAAGTACTGAAAAATTCTGAAAAACGAAAAACTTCTAAGTAAAATAATAATAAATGATGGCTGAAAATTAGCATTACTGAGTAATTAGAAAACCAATTTATCCCCATATCTTTGATTGTAGGCTTTAATCCAACTTCGTAGCCATCTCTTGGCGAAAAATATTTTAAAACATAATGCCTAAAAAATCCAATAAAAGTGCAGGCCGCAGAATGAATTCCGGAAGAATCATAAAAATAATCAATACAAAGTCCTAATAAAAAAGAAATAATCAATACAAATAAGCGATTAGACTCGAAAGGCAACATAAGAATTACTAAAACATAAGGCAACAAAATAATATAACTACTTAGGTTAATATTTTGAACTATTAATACCTGCAACAACACAAGTAGAATAAATCTTAAAATATTTTTAAATATTTCACTCGTCAATTTGTTTTTGTTTTTGTTTTTCTAATAAATCACGCTCAGTTTTGAGCTTATTCTTAATTATATAGACATGATTCAAGTTTTTTAAATCAGCACTTAATTTTACTTTAGCTGTATAAAAAGATTCGTTCTGCCTCCGCTCATAACTTTCTATAGTGCCTACCATTAAACCCTCTGGAAAAATTCCAGACAATTCACTGGTAATAACAGAATCTCCAAGCCTAATTTTTGAATGAGTTGGAATATCTGTTAATAAACAATATTTATAGTCCGACCCATCCCAAATTAGTGGGCCATAACTACCATCTTTTTTTAGTTGACAATTTACCCTAACATCTTTATGCAACAGGCTCATTGCACTTGAAAAATTTTCTGATACATCTGTAATAATTCCAACTATACCCTCGCTGCTCATAATGGCCATATCTTGCTTTATACCTTGATTAGAGCCAATATTTAATGTTAAAAAGTTTCTGCGTTTATTAATAGATAAATTAACCACCTTGCAACTAATAAAGGTGTATTGTTGTTTGTATAATGTATCATCCCTCTTAAATTCTTTGAGAGAGATAGCCAAATAATTAGATTTTAAATAATTATGTAAAATTGCATTTTCAATTGCCAAGCGATTATTTTCTTCTTTTAAAGAAAAATACTCCTTAGCACTTGAAGAAACTTGATAAATATTTGCGATAGTTTTATTAGATGAATTTAAAAGCTGTGAACCCTGAAAACCATTACTTTTTACCATTAAAAACAAGCAGATTATTTCTAAAAATAAAAAAATAAAAAAATAATTATATTTTAATAAAAATAAAAAAAAACTTTTCATTATTATAAAACTTAATATTACTTTTTAAATTTAAAAAATCATTTAGCCCCAAATAAAAATTTGTTTTTATTTAATTAAGAAAGGGAATTTAGAGATGTTTTTAAGTGCAATTCCGGTCCCTCTTGCTACAGCTCTTAATGGATCTTCGCATACGTGAACCGGTAACTTTGTTTTTAAAGAAATTCGTTTGTCAAGCCCGCGTAATAAAGAACCACCACCTGCCATAAAAATTCCTTTACGATAAATATCTGCAGCTAACTCTGGAGGTGTCATTTCTAAAGCGTTTAAAATTGCTTCTTCAATTTTTGAAATAGATTTATCTAAACAATGTGCAATTTCAACATAACTAATATAAACTTCTTTTGGAATACCACTCATTAAATCTCTTCCCTGCACAGCATAATCTTGCGGAGGATTTTCTATTTCTGTCATTGCTGCACCAACTTCTATTTTTACTCTTTCTGCACTTCGCTCACCAATTAATATATTATGCTGACGCCTCATATATTCTTCAATATTAGAGTTAAAATCATCGCCTGCAATTCGTGTTGATTTATCACAAACAATTCCGCCAAGAGCTATAACAGCAATTTCAGAGGTACCTCCCCCTATATCAATAATCATATTACCCATAGGCTCTTCTACATCTATACCCATTCCAATAGCTGCTGCCATTGGCTCATGAATCATATAAACTTCTTTTGCGCCAGCATGCTCGGCGCTATCTCTAACAGCTCGTTTTTCTACCTCTGTTATTCCACTTGGTATACAAATAACCATTCTCAGAGATGGTTTAAAAAAACGATTACCAGGATTAATCATTTTAATCATACCCTTAATCATTTCTTCAGCGGCCTGAAAATCAGCAATTACACCATCCTTTAGAGGCCTTGTAGTTTTTATATTTTCATGAGTTTTCCCATGCATTAATTGCGCTTGACGACCAACGGCAATTATTCTGCTTGTGGTTCTATCGATAGCAACAATGCTCGGTTCATCAACAACAACTTTATCGTTATGAATGATAATTGTATTTGCAGTTCCTAAATCGATTGCAATATCTTGAGTTAAAAAATCGAATAACGCCATAAATCGATAGTAGTATTAAAAAGATAAAGTTAAAAAAAACATACACCTATTTGACATTTTAAATTAATTAAAATATAAAAATATTAAGAATTAGTTAACAACCCTAATAGCCCAATATTTTTAACATGCTTTTGTAACTCTGCTCTTTTGCAAACAATCGTGTAATTATTTCCCCATCGATATTTCTATCTATTAATACATGCTTTGGCGCAGGAATTAAACAGTGCTGAGTACCTCCATATCCGCTCAGAGCCTCTTGATATGCACCGGTATGAAAAAATCCAATATACTGAGGTTGCTTAGAATTTTTATTTATTTCAGGCAAAAATACTTGATTGGTATGTGCTTCTGTATTATAATAATCCATACTATCACAAGTCATACCGCCAAGATTAACTGGTCCATATGGCTTATCCCAATTATTAATTGCTAATAAAATAAACCTTTGATTTATACCCCAAGTATCTGGCAAAGTGGTTATAAAGCTACTATCAATAAAATACCAAGTTTCACGGTCATTTTGTTTTTTTTGATCAACAATAGAATAAAGCGTTGCTCCACTTTCTCCAACAGTATAAGAACCAAATTCAGTAAAAATATTTGGCTCAGTAATTTCGTTTTGAACACAAAATACTTTTACTTGGGCAACTATTTCTTCAATCATATATTCATAATCATAATCAAAGCTTAACGAAGTGCGGATTGGCATTCCGCCGCCAATATTAAGAGAATCTAATTCTGGGCAAACAGCCTTAAGTTCTTTATAAATATTTAAACATTTATTTAATTCTGTCCAATAATAAATAGTGTCTTTAATACCAGTGTTGATAAAGAAATGAAGTAGTTTTAATTTAAATTTAGAATACGGTTTTATTTTTTCATGATACAAATTCATAATTTCGCTACTTCTAATGCCAAGACGAGAAGTGTAAAACATAAAAGAAGGCTCCTCCTCAGTGCTAACTCTAATTCCTATATTAATTTTTTCGGACCTTGCGTTTTTTTTATAAAAATCTACTTCATCCAAATGATCTAAAACAGCAATAACATTAAAACCATCATTTATTAAGTCGCAAATACTTTGCTTGTATGATTGGCGTTTATAACCATTACAAATAATATATGTATCTTTACTGAGTGCATTTTTTTGAAATTGCTCTTTGATAATTTGTAAATCAAACGCCGATGATGTTTCAATATGAACATCATTTTTTAAAACTTCATCAAGTACAAAATTAAAGTGCGAACTTTTGGTGCAATAGCAATAAACATATTTACCTTTATAATCTACTTTGGCCATCGCAACATTAAATAATCGTTTTGCCTTTTGAATTTGAGAACTAATTTTAGGTAAATAACTAATTCTTAATGGTGTGCCATATTGTTTTATTATGTTCATTAAGTTGATGTCATTAAAATACAACTCGTCATCCTTTACCTCAAAGCTTTCTTGAGGAAAATCAAAAGTTTGATGAATTAAGTTTGAATACAAGTCGTTCATTTTATCAATGTAAGTTAGTTACTTTGTTGTTTATTTTTAAATTAAGTGATATTGGATAACACAAAATTAACACTTAAAATTAAATATTATTAAAGTTTTATGATTAAACCAATAAAAATAATAGAAGTAAAAAGTGAAATTGGGGCAGGAACACGTGGATCAAGCATGGGCGTTGATGCTATTAAAATCGCAGCGCTCGATTTTGGAAGCCCATTTTTTAAAAGATTTAAGACGGTTGAGATTCAAAATGAAAATAATCTTCTACTCGAGCCCGTTGTTAACGATTTTGCTAAACGAATCAAAGGAATTTATGCCTTAAATGAACGAATAGCCAAGGAAATTCAGAAAACATTAAAGTCGGATGAGATTCCTATCGTACTGGCCGGTGACCATAGTTCTGCCTTAGGAACAATAAGTGGTATTAAAATGGCCCACCCAAATAAACGCCTCGGAGTCATTTGGATTGATGCTCACGCCGATCTTCACAGCCCCTACACTACGCCAAGCGGAAATATGCACGGTATGCCCTTATCATGCGTGTTAGCAGAAGATAATAAAGATCGACAACAAAATAAACCAGATGATGAAACGGTTGAATATTGGGAAAAATTAAAATCTTTGGGCGGAATTTCACCAAAAATTCAATACAACGATTTAGTTTTTATAGCTTTACGTGATTACGAACCACCAGAAGAGTTTTTAATTAAAAAAAATAAAATTAGAATATTCAGTTTACAAGAAATTCGTAAAAAAGCAGTAGAACGCGTTGCAATCGATTCTTTAAATTATTTAGATCATTGTGATATTATTTATGTGAGCTTTGATGTTGATAGTATGGATTCTCGAATATCAAGTGGAACCGGAACACCTGTTCCTAACGGAATTACAGAAAAAGAAGCTGGAAATCTTATTTATTATATCATGAGAAGTAAAAAAATTGTTTGCTTCGAAATGGTTGAAATAAATCCAACTTTAGATAAAGAAAATTTAATGGCTGAAAATGCTTTTGAAATTCTTCAAAAAGCAACTAACCAATTAAGTAACGATTTTTAATTTATTACAATTTTCTTTACAAGATTTTTATTTGTTGACGAAACAACCGTTAAATAATATAAGCATTTTTGCAATTTAGAAATATCTAATTTACCATTAACTAACTTTACATCGTAAGCTTGGCCTAAATAGTTTGTGATTAAAATAGATTTTATTTGAACCTCAGATTTAATTGTAATTAGATTAGTATCCGGATTAGGATAAATACTTATTTTTTGGTCTAAACTTATTTCGTTAATTGAATTTCTTATACATGTTAATTTATTAATATAATCCCATAATATGTTATCAAACCCCTTAGTAAACAAATAATAAGTAATTTTTTTTCATGTTTATTGTACCATATGAAATTACAAAAGTTTAATAAAGAAATGATAAATAAGTGTTGTATTTAAACTTAATAGTTACTTTATTTGAAAACACAAATTTTTCACTTTTCAATTCTTATATTTTTATGAACTTCATTCATACCGAACAAAAAAACAACGTATTAATAATCACGTTAAATCGTGCAGATAAATTTAACAGCTTTAACCGTGAAATGGCTTTACAACTAATTGCAGAATTAGATGAAGCGGAGAAAGAAAAAACTGTGAGAGCAATTGTTTTAACGGGAAAAGGTAAGGCTTTTTGTGCCGGACAAGATTTAGCAGAAGCCATTGACCCAAACGGACCAGGCATTAAAAAAATAGTGGATGAACATTATAATCCAATTATTTTAAGAATACGAAATATAGAAAAACCAATTATTGGTTCAATAAATGGTGTTGCCGCGGGAGCAGGAGCAAACATTGCCTTGGCTTGTGATATCTTATTAGCAGGCAAATCGGCAAGTTTTATTCAAGCCTTCAGTAAAATTGGCTTAATCCCTGATAGCGGCGGAACTTTTACTTTACCACGTTTGGTTGGCTTAAATTTAGCAAGCGCGTTAATGATTACTGGCGATAAATTAAGTGCAGAAGACGCAAAAGGATTTGGTATGGTGTATAAAGTTTACGAAGATGCAGAATTAGTTGAAAAAACTTTAGAGCTTGCTACCAACATTGCATCTATGCCTACTCAGGCAATTGGCTTTACAAAACGCCTCATAAATGCCAGCGCAACAAACAATTTAGAACAACAATTAAAATTAGAAGGCGATATTCAGGTAAAAGCTTCAAACAGTTATGATTATAAAGAAGGTGTTAAAGCTTTTTTAGAAAAACGTAAACCAGAGTTTAAGGGGGAGTAAGGTTTTATTTAAACCAACTACTATACAGTAAATAATTATTGGCGATTCTATCAATTTCGCCATGAATTAATTCTTCAGAAATATCTTTTACTTTTTTTGCAGGCACTCCAGCAAATATACAACCACTTGGCACTACTGTCCCTTCTGTAACAACTGCTCCTGCGGCAATAATAGTATTGCTCCCTATCTCGCAATTATCCAATATAATGGCCCCCATACCTATTAACACATTATCATGAACAGAGCATCCATGAACAATCGCATTATGTCCAATAGAAACATTGTTACCTAAGTTTACTTTTGTTTTTTGATACGTACAATGCAACACAGCACCATCTTGTATGTTTACTTTATTACCAATGCGTATACTATTTACATCTCCTCTAATAACGGTGTTAAACCAAACACTGCAATCGTTGCCCATTATAACATCGCCAACAATTGTTGCGTTAGGTGCTACAAAACAATTTTCTCCAAGTTTCGGAAAAACTCCTTTAACAGATAAAATAAGTGCCATATATTTTATTTTTTTAATTTCTAGGTATTATGCAAACAGGTATGGCTTCTATTTTATGCTTATTTTGATGATGCCAAGTATTATAAATTTTTAAAACATCTTTCTGTCTTTGTGTTAAATCACCAATATCGTTTTTAGTTGTATATTCCATTGCCCATTCTAATTCAAGGTATGTAGCCCCAATTTGATCTTCATCAGTTCTTCCATCTTCAAATAAACCATCTGTAGGCTTTGCCGATAATATACTTTTTACAACACCAAGTGATGAAGCTAATTGATAAACTTCTGTTTTATATAAGTCTGCAATTGGACTCAAATCAACACCACCATCGCCATACTTTGTAAAAAATCCAATTCCAAAATCTTCTACTTTATTTCCCGTTCCAGCAACTAATAATTTATAATGACCTGCAAATGCATACAAGGTTGCCATGCGTAGTCTTGATCTAGTATTAGCCATAGTTAATTGATCTTGAATTTTATTAGGCAAACTTTTTTCAATGCTTTCTAAAGTATTTGATAAATCAACTGTAAATGTTTCTACATTATTAAAACTAGACATTAACCAATTAATGTGTTCTTTACTTCTTTCAAATTCAGTTTTATTTTGTTTTATTGGTAAATTCAAAACAATAACTTTTTTTGAGGTTAATGCGCAAAGCGTTGAGGTTAATGCACTATCAATACCTCCCGAAATTCCTATAACATATCCATTTGTTTTTGAATGTGATGAGTATTCTTTTAACCACTTTACAATATGTTCAATTATTCTTTTAGAATCCATAATAATTAACTTTTATTGTTTGTAAAGTTATATTCTTTTCATCAAAAAATTTCGTTAAAGATAATTAATTTTGAAAAGTGGACGAAAGAGCAATTCAGTTTAAAAAAAATTCAGAAATACTTTATAAGTATTTGCCTAAATTGAGTGTTCCACAGATTTCTAAATGGATTATAGATTTTGATTTCAAATTAAAAATTAAAAAAGAACGAAGCACAAGACTGGGCGACTATAGCTCGCCTCGTAATAAATTAAATCACGTTATTACAATAAATTATAATTTAAATAAATACGCATTTTTAATTACGCTTGTCCACGAAATTGCTCATTTAGTTACCTATAACGAATTTAAAAATTCTGTAACCCCTCATGGATTAGAGTGGAAAAATAATTTTAAAAAATTAATATCGCCTTTTTTAAATACAGATATTTTTCCAATTGAGGTTTTTTCGGCTTTAAGAAAATACATGCAAAATCCCACTGCATCTAGTTGTACAGACATTCAACTACTTAAAACCTTAAAATTATACGATGAGGACTCTACTTTTGTTTTTTTGGAATACCTACCTATTAATACGCATTTTTTATACAAGGGATCGCGTGTTTTTGTAAAAGGAGAAAAATTAAGAAAGCGATATAAATGTAGAGAAATTTCAACAGGCCTTACTTATTTATTTAATCCGCTTTCGGAAGTAGAGTTATTTGATAATTTAATAACGAACTAATTTGTTTTTTTAAAATAAAAAACCCTGCTCAATAAGAACAGGGTTTAAAAAATTTATTAAAATTTACTTCAATAATGTAAGGTGGCCCATTTTATTGTAAAAATTACCATCCAAGTCTTTGTATTTAATTTTATAAACATACACTTCCTCTTTTAAAGTTTCAGAATTATTTGGAACTGAACCATCCCAACCTTTATTTACATCTGTTGTTCTGAATAAAGATTGACCCCAACGATTAAAAATTTCCATTTCATAATTCTTAGTATCTAAACCATAAGGAGAAAAAATAGGTTTAAATTCATCATTAATTTTATCAAAATTAGGCGTAAAAGAACTCGGAATAAAAACATTAAAGTCATTTTTTAATTCAATTGTTTTAGATATTTGGTCTTTACAGCCTTCACTACTAGTAGCAATTAAGGTTATTATATGCTTCCCAACCCTAGAAAGTGAGAAAATTGGATTAATATCACTTAATTGATATAAATTACTGATTTTCCAATTGTAAGTATTGTTTCCTAATATGGTACTGTTATTTATTAATTGCACTTCTGGATTAGAAACAAAAACTTCTTCAGGGGCAATAAATCCAGCTTTTGGATTTTCTAAAACCTGTATTCCTGATTCTAAAATTTTATTTGTAGAACATGCTCCACTTTCATCACTATAACTAAACATAACAGTATATGTTCCTACATTAGAATATGTATGGCTAATAGTTAACCCTGATTTTGGATCAGACCCATCCCCAAGATTCCAGGAGCTTATTCCTTGTCCAGCATTTGGTGCGTTCAATAATACTTGCAACGGAACACAACCTTTAACTTTATTAGTTTCTAAACTAATTACAGGGAAATTATTTACTTTTATTCTCATTGCACTTGTATCTGGACAAAGCGAAGTTGTAGGGATTGAATTCGTTGTGTAAATAATAATATTATTATTCCCAATATTTGCTTGTGCAGGATTAAACATATATCCTGAAATTCCCGGTCCAGAGAAACTTCCACCAGGATTTTTAACATAACTATTCATGTTTACAGGATAATTTGTTTTACAAAAAGGCCCAGCATAATTTTCAATATCAGCTGAAATAAATTTCTCAACATTAATAGTAGTTTGAGCATAAGCAATACATGGCCCAGCACTTATACTGTAATTAACAACATTTTTACCAATAATTGCTGCACTAGGATTAAATAATCCTTGCGTCGTAACTCCAATTGTATTTGCTCCTCCAAAAAAACCTCCTACTGGAACAACGATTAATTGCTTTGGTGGTGCAGAATTACAAAAAGGGCCAATTTGAGTTATAATAGGAATTGCCAGCGAGTAAACGTTCACAGATAAAGTTGATTGATCTGGACACAATCCACTAGGTGAAGAAGCAGTATTATAAATTAAAATAAAATTGCCTGCTCCTGAAACCGAAGGATTAAATGATGTTCCGTTTACACCCGGCCCAGTCCATATACCAGAATTGTTTTGTGCAATAGGCAATAAGTTTACTGCTGAACCAGTGTTACATTGATCAGGCATATTAGAGACCAAATTCGAACCTACAAAAGCCTCGATGCTAATTTGTTTTGTTTGCTGTGAGCTACAAGTATTGGTTCCAATAACATATTGAACATTGTTATTACCAACTGGACTTAAAGATGGCGTGAAAACTCCCGTATTTGAGAGATAAGGTGCCGGTGTCCATGAACCGCTATTGGGAGTGACTGTTAGTTGAATTGGAGCTCCATTATTACAAAATGGGCCTATCTGAAGTATGTTTGGAGATGGAGGATTTAATACCGAAACTACAATCTTATTACTATCTGGACATAATAATAAATTTGGAGTAGAGGGGTTTAATACCGAAAGTGTATAATTGCCTGTTGATAACCCAGCAGGACTGAAAATATTATTTTGAACATTAATACCACTCCATATAACGCTATTAGTCAATTGCATTATGCTTAGTAAATTTACCGGATTACTGGTAATACATAAATTTGAAATACTTCCAGTTAGAGCTGCAGAATTAAATACAGAAATATTTAACATGGTAGTGTTAGAATTAACACAAGGCCCAATATTTACAACGTATGATACAATAGGGGTGCCGGAAGTCAACAAAGAAGGAGTGATTACGCCGGCACTACTTAATCCATTTCCGCTCCATAGCCCTCCTGAGGGATTAACCGTCAAAGTTATAGAACTTTGATTATTACAAAATGGAGGAACTGCAGTTATAAATGGAGTAATTGTTTTTGTTACAGATACTATCAAAGGTGAATTAGCAGGACAAACCAAAGGGTTTGGAGTTGACACGGTATTATAAAATAAAGTGTAAGTATTAGTGTTTAAACTTGCGGGATTGAAAACATTATTAATTATGCTTCCCGGAGCAGATTGTGACGTCCACGAACCAGTTAAAGCACTTTGAACTATGTTCATTAAATTTACAGCTGGGCTTGTGACACACAAATTATTTATACTACCAGTCAAAGCAGCAGTATTATACTGCGATACTTCAAACGTTCCTGAACTTGTTGCTACACAGGTAAAAATACCGTAAGAATACGTAAATGAGTTAACACCAATTGAAGCGAAGGTAGGTGTTAAAATTCCTGAAACAGAACCAATAACCAGTGAGTTCGTTCCAATAAAAGTTCCACCAGACGGACTTGCACTAATAGTTATAGGGGAACCAGTATTACAAAGCGGAGGTATTGCAGAAAATACAGGTATAGAAGGATTTGCAACAACAATACTAATTGTTCTTGTAATCGGGCAATTAGCAATTGTAGGAGTTACAACGACAGTATAAATTATGTTAGTCACAGTTCCAAGTGCTGTAGTTGGAGAAATAATTGTTGATTGCTGTGTATTGCCGGCTAAAAAAGTAGCAGGTGTCCATGAATAACTATATTGCGTGAGTGACGGTGGCACGCTAAATGTGATGCCTGCGGCAATTGCATTTCCACTGCATAAAGTTTGAGTTACTGGACTTACTGTGTAGTTATAAGTTAATGCTTGAACATTAAAAGTTGTTCCATATTTACAAGAACCATCAAACGAACTTACACTATAAGATCCTGCAGCTAGTCCTGTAGCTGTAAACACAGTCAATGGCGTTGGAAAAAGAGAGGCATTATAAGCTGGTGTTTGTCCCATAGCAAAAACAGAAAATGAGTTGGCTCCAGGAGGAGATCCAGCGGCCGGAGTCATTGAAATCACAGCTGACCCATTAGTCCCTCCGGGACAAATTAAAGGAATATTACTTGCAGCCATTGTTCCTGGAGGTGATTGAACCAAAGTAAATATAACAGAATCATTGCATCCTTGTGGGGAAGTGTACCTTAATCTATATATACACAAATTACATGGATTTGTTACCGTATAATTAGCCTGAGTTCCAACTGAGCCTTGAATCGCAGAATTTCCAGCATACCATTGATGATTTGTTCCACCAACTGTTGTTAAATATGCTTCACTACCACAAAATGGTTTTAATAAATTTATAACTCCCTGAGGAGCAGTATTCACTGTTACAGTAGACACCGCAGATCCACAACCAGCAGCTCCAAGTCCAGTTAAAACTACACTATAAATTCCTGGTGCTAAATTACTGACAGTTGATGCTGTGCCAACTGTAACACTATTCGAGTTTAACCAAGTATAATTATATCCAGTTCCGCTTCCATTTCCTTGAACCGTACCTGTGCCACTAGCTCCTCCAGGACACGTAGAACCAGAACCAATACCAGCAATATTAACTAATGTAGGCATTATTGTATTTGTTGCAATATAAGAACATCCCGAAGGAGAATTTAATTGCACAGTATATACCGAACCAGCTATTACAGGTGTCACTGTTATTGTTGGAGCGGTGCCT
>SYAL01000004.1 GCA_005787585.1 Bacteroidota bacterium | reverse complement strand
CGTTATGGTTGAAAATATAATTGACTTTGTAATAGCTCCTGGATCAAATGGCGAAAAACATTTTGAAGATGTCGCTATTAAATCTTTTCCAACTCTTCAATCAGGAATTTCAATGGCATCATCATGGAATGTAGGCCAAACGCAAACATTTACAATTAACTGTCCTATTCCATCCTATACTCGTAAAAAAGAAGAAATAGCTTTTGTATGCTTTATTCAAGACGATGGTGATAAAAAAGTAGCTCAGGCTATGAGAGTTGAAAAATCAAAACTATTAAATGATGCTATTGCTTTAACAGCAAATGTTCCTGCAACTTGTTCCTCATCAATCTCACCTGTAATTTCTATTTATAATAATGGACTTAATTCAATTACGGCATTAACTATTACCCCATATATTGATGGAGTTATTGCTCCAACTTTATCTTGGAATGGAATTATAGCTTCATCAACTTCTGCAACAATTGCTTTAAATACAATCTCTACCCCAACTATTACCGGATCACATACCTTTTCATATAACATATCGGCAATGAATGGAATCGATGGAAATATGACTAACAATTCTACGAAAGTTTCATATTTAGTTGCTTCAAATTTTCAAGGTTCTCCTGTTTCAGAAGATTTTGCTTTAACAAATTTTCCTCCTGCATCATGGGCTGCAATTAATTCAAATTCAGGGCCTTCTTGGACTAGAGTTACTAACGCGGGTGGATACAATTTGTCTTCGCAATGTTCAAAGTATGACTTTTTTAATAATAAAGTAATTGGTGATGTAGACGAGCTTTTTATTACTCCTATGAATTTATCGGGAACTGCGGCTCCAGTTTTATCATTTGATTATGCTTATGCGCAACGAGATGCCAATAGTAATGATCAATTAGATGTGATGGTATCTAATAATTGTGGTACTTCATGGTCTAATGTTTATAGTAGTTCAGGTTTTACGTTAGCTACTGCCCCACCTATGCCAATGGCCTATTTGCCAGATGTAAATGATATAAGTCAATGGCAAACTGTTACAATTAATTTAAATGGATATAATTCAGCATCTGTTTTAGTAAAATTTGTAGTTACTAATGATAATGGAAATAATTTATATATTGATAATGTTAATTTAAATCAAACACAACCTGTTGGACTTATTAATGAAACTAAATTAAGTAATCAAGTTAGTATTTTTCCAAATCCCACAAGTGGCGATGCTACTTTAAGAGTTTTCGCATTGACATCTGGAAAATCTAAATTGATTTTAATTAACACCATGGGACAAATCGTTTCATCAAAAACGATTGATTTATTTTCAGGAAATAACAATATACTTATAGATACAAAAGAGTTTTCAAACGGCATTTATTCAGTTGTAATAGAAGCTGCAACCGAAACTGTGGTTAAAAAAATATCAATTTCTAAATAATTAATTTCTAAAACTATTAAATCCCCGTTAGTTTAATAACGGGGATTTTTTTATTTAGTTAATAAAGTAAAAGTTATTTGCTTTTAAAAAATTCGTTTAGAGGATCAGAAATACAACCATTAGTTTGATTTATTTGTAATAAATCACAAATTGTTGGGGCAATTTGAGTTATTGAAACGTATTGAAAATAATTTCCTTTTTTTATGCCTTTACCATAAAAAATTATTGGCACATGGGTATCGTAATTATAACCAGCACCATGAGTAGTTCCTTTTTCTGAATAGTCCATCCATGCAGGATTATATATATAACAAACATTCCCACTTAATTTATGATTAAAACCATTTTGTAATAAAGTAGGATAGTCGTTTTTATAAAAACATTGAGTTTTTAATGTTGATGATGTAAAAGCCTCTGAAATTCCATTAATTGTTATCAGAAAATCAGCAAGTTTAGATTCTACTTCATCTGTTTTTAAATTTAATTGATTAATTTTTTTTTCATTTAAAAAAATTTGTTCATTGCTATTATTTTCAAAAATTGAAGAATCGCCGAAAGAGGATTGAAAAAATTTTTTTATTTCAGTAACAAGATATTCTTCTTTGATATAGCCTGCTGGTATTTTATAATCAATTAAATGATTTGGAACATCTGCCCCGCCATGATCGGCCGTTAAAAAAACGGTATAATTATTTTTACCTACTTGCTCGTCAAGAGTATTTAGTAAATCTTCAATATCTTTATCTAAACGCAAATAAATATCTTCTGCTTCAATTGATCTTGGTCCATAATAATGTCCAATATAGTCGGGGCTAGAAAAACTAATACAAAGTAAATCAGGAATATTGTCTTTGCCTAAAGATTCATTTATCAAGCAACTAATGGCCAAATCTTTTGTAATAGTATTTCCATAAGGATTAGATCTAATAATAGAAAAATCATTCTTTTCAATAAAATCTTTATAGTTGTAAGGAAAAGTAATGGCTGCTTTTTTAATAGGAGAAGCTTCATAATTATTATTATCGGCAAGAGAATTAGAATAGCTAGAAATAGGATATAGGGTTTGCCAACCTTTTGTTAAATAAACTTTAGGAAAATTTTTATTGTTAAATTCTTTAACCCAATTAGGAAGTTCTTTAATATACCATGAAGATGAAATAAAATTACCTGTAATTTCGTCGAACCAAAAAGCTCCGTTGGCAGCGTGACCTGCTGGTAAAATAGCACTTCTATCTTTTATGGCAATTGAAAATACTTTCCCAATTTGATTTGTGCTTATTTTAAGTTCGTCGCCAATGGTAGAGCTTAATAAATTTTTTGGGGACATTTTGCCATTTTTATTTGAGCAACCAATACTTTTAACTCCAGAATCCGCCACACAATAATTAGAAATAGCACTTGACTTAATGTGCCAGTCGTTAGCAATAATTGCGTGAGTTCGAGGGGTTGCCCCTGTATATATACTAGAATGGCCGGGACCAGTATATGTTGGAATATAATTGAAATGAGCATTTTTAAAATAAAAGCCATTATTAATAAGGCGCTTAAACCCTCCGTTACCAAACCTATTCCAGTAACGATAAATGTAATCATTTCGCATCTGATCAACAACAATGCCAACAACTAGCTTTGGCTTTAAAGAGAAATTATTTTGAGATAAGATGCTTTGGCAAAAAATAAAAAGCAAAAAAACTAAGCTTTTTGAAATATAATTTAAGAATGACATAATAAAAAATATAAAATAAATTAATCTAATTTTTGAAAAATAGAATTATTGCTTTTAAATTCAGGAACTAAGTCTTTCATTCGTTGAACAATTAATTCGTTATTTTGAGTATCAAATGTTTTTATTAATTCGTTAATGATACTTTCTACTTCTTCGAAATCGTATTTACGAACTTTTCCTATAAGAATTTGATCATGGTGAGTAGGCAAAGTATTTTCGTTATTTGCTAAAAGTTCTTCATAAAGTTTTTCGCCAGGCCTGAGGCCAGTGTAGATAATATTAATGTCTTTGCCTTCTACCATTCCTAAAAGTAATATCATTTTTCGAGCTAAATCAACAATTTTAATAGAGTCGCCCATATCAAAAATAAAAATCTCTCCTCCTTTTCCCATGGAAGCAGCCTCTAAAACTAATTGACTTGCTTCGGGAATAGTCATAAAAAAACGAGTGATTTCTGGGTGAGTAATAGTGATAGGGCCCCCTTGCTCAATTTGTTTTTTAAAGCGAGGAATGACCGAACCATTTGAACCCAATACATTTCCAAAACGCGTAGTTATAAATTTTGTTTTTGAATTTATGTTCAAACTTTGAATATAAATTTCGGCAATACGCTTACTTGCACCCATCACATTGCTCGGATTTACCGCTTTATCTGTACTTACAAATATAAAACGTTCTACATTAAATTCATCTGATAAATCTGAAACAATTTTGGTGCCTAAAACATTTGTAAGTAAAGATTCAGAAGGATTATTTTCCATCATGGGAACATGTTTATATGCGGCTGCATGAAACACTACTTGAGGTTTAAAGGTTTTAAATACATTTTGCATTCGGTCTGCATTCCTTATATCGGCTATAATTACTTCAAAAGGTGGTTTTATTAATTTATCTTTAAACTCTAATTCTATGTCATGTAACGGGCTCTCGGCTTGATCTAATAAATAAATTTTTTTAGGATTAAATTTAGAACATTGTCGAGCGAGCTCACTTCCTATACTACCTGCAGCCCCAGTTATTAAAATAGTTTTATTTTCAAGTTGATTCGAAATCATTTCGGTATTTAATTTTATTTGATCGCGTTCTAATAAATCCTCTATTCTAATGCTTTTAATTTGATTAAAACTTAATTCTCCGTTTATCCATTTAGAAGCGGGAGGAACATTTAGAACTCTGACACCATTATTTAAACAAGTGTCGGTAATTTGATTTTTCTTTTTTATAGAAATTTTTTGAATAGAAATTATAATATACTCTACGTTATTCGTTTTAATTAAATCTTCTAAATTATTTTGGGAGAAAATAAAAATCCCCTCAAGGCTTTGTCCATGTTTCTTTGAATCATCATCTAAAAATCCAACCACATTATATTTAATTGCAACATCTCTATCGAGTGTTCTTTTTGTTATAATGCCAGACTCACCAGCACCATAAATAATTACATTCATTTTTTCTTTTGCAGGATTTTTCATCTCAAAATATAGCGCTTTAATTATGAACCTTGAGCTAATCATTACAAATAAAGTTACCAGTGCATCAATAATAATTACTGAAGTTGGAATGAAATAAAATCCAAAAAAAAAGTATAAGGAAAGTAGGTTAAGACAAAAAATCAAAAGACTTCCAAGAACTATTACTAAAAATATTCTTGAAACATCTTTTGAACTGGTATACCTTATTACACCTTTGTATGTTTTTATATAAGAAAAGCTTAAAAATCTTATCAGTAGAACAATTAAAAAATCATAGGGTAGATTACGAAAATCGTTTTCTGGAATTGTGTTAAAATCAAATTTAATAATGAATGCTAACGATAAAGACCCCGCACAAATAATTATGTCGATAAAAAGTATTGACCATCGGGGCAAATTATATTGCCAAAAAAGATTAAACAGTCTATACATATATTAATGTAAAATTACTTAATTTTTTTGATGGATAACTTAACACGAATGTTTAGAGTGTAAAAAAGGAATACGAATTTTATTTAACCGAAATCAAATTTTATCCCTTGAGCTAAGGGTAAATTGTCGCCCCAATTTATTGTGTTGGTCTGTCGACGCATATATACTTTCCATGCATCAGAACCACTCTCTCGGCCCCCACCTGTTTCTTTTTCACCACCAAAAGCACCACCAATTTCAGCACCACTTGTTCCAATATTAACATTAGCAATTCCACAATCGCTACCTGAAGCACTTAAAAATAACTCCGCTTCACGCACATTTAAGGTCATAATTGCACTTGATAAACCCTGTGGAACTGAATTTTGAAGTTTAATAGCTTCTTGAAGTGTTTTGTATTTTATTAAATATAAAATAGGCACAAATGTTTCGTGTTGTACAATAGAAAAGTGGTTTTCTACTTCGGCGATAACTGGTTTAACATAGCAGCCACTTTCGAATCCAGGGCCTTCTAATACAGCACCTGGAACAATAATTTCGCCTCCATCTTTTATAATACTATTTAGAGCTGAAATATAATTTTTAACCGCTTCTTTATCAATTAACGGGCCAACATGATTTGATTCGTCCAGGGGATTACCAATTTTTAATTGGCCATATGCTTTTATTAAATTATCTTTTACCTTTTGGTAAATATTTTCATGGATAATAAGACGACGAGTAGAGGTGCAGCGCTGTCCAGCTGTTCCAACTGCACCAAAAACAGCACCAACAATTGATACATTTAGGTCTGCATTTTCTGTGATAATTATGGCATTGTTACCTCCAAGTTCTAAAATACTTTTCCCAAAACGCTCTGCAACTTTCGCACCAACTATTTTTCCCATTCTAGTAGATCCTGTTGCGGATATAAGCGAAACGTTATGATCTGCAGTCATATATTCACCAATTTTATAATCGCCATTAATTAAAGACGAAATACCTTCGGGTAGATTATTTTCGAGGGCCACTTCGTTCCAAATGTTTTGACAGGCAATTGAACACAAGGGAGTTTTTTCGGAAGGCTTCCAAATGCAGACATTCCCACAAATCCAAGCTAAAGTTGCATTCCATGCCCAAACAGCAACAGGAAAATTAAAGGCACTTATAATTCCAACAACACCTAAAGGATGCCATTGTTCCATCATTCGGTGTTTAGGCCTTTCGCTGTGCATTTGTAAACCAAATAACTGTCGAGACATGCCAACAGCTAAATCACAAATGTCTATCATTTCTTGAACTTCGCCTAATCCTTCTTGATATGACTTTCCCATTTCGTATGAAACAAGTTTGCCTAATTCATTTTTCTTAATCCTTAATTTATCACCAAATTGACGAACGAATTCTCCGCGTTTTGGAGCAGGAATAGTTTTCCAAATTTCAAAAGCTGATTTTGATGTTGAAATGATTTTTTGATAATCTTCCGAATTAGCAGTTTTAACTTTTGAAATTAATTTGCCATCAACGGGGCTAAATGAAGAAATTGATTTCCCTGAAGAAAACCAATTTAATCCTGATGAACATCCTTCGTTAATTTGTTTGACGCCTAATGCATTTAATATGTCTTGCATGAAATTTTAATAATTTATCAAAGATAATTATATTTTAAGGCTTGTTCAAATTAAAGAGATTAAAATTTTATTGAATTTGTATTTTATTTTTTTAAAATATATCTTTAATTAAACTATTAGATAACATTTAATTCAACAAAAGTATTTAATTTTAAAAAAATTTTTATGAAAATTTACATAAACAAAATCAAAATAAGTATTTGTCTTTTATTGTTAATTGCATTTAATTCTTATTCTCAATTTTCATCAGGAAACATTACTGTTTTTCAATCAGGAGATGGATCTAACCCACTTTCTAATACAGGGAATCCAATTGTGCTTAAAGAATTTTCCACAGCTGGGGTATTAACTTATTCAATGACCGTTCCAAATACCTCAACAGTAAATTCTCTTATTGTAAGTGGTTCAGCAACATCTGAAGGTCTTTTATCTCGATCATCAAATGGACTTTATTTATTGTTTACAGGATATTCTCAAACGCTTCCAAATTTAACAAATATAACAACAGCATCTAGCACATTAATACCAAGATCAATTGGAATTGTTGGTGCAGCAGGCTTATCTTCTTTTTCAATTGCAACAGCAAACACATTGTTTTTTTCAGGTAGCAATATCCGAGGCGCAACAGCCACAGATAATACAAACTTTTGGGCATCAGGTTCGTCTCAAGGAACAAATTATTATGGAACCGCTTCAACTCCTACAACAATTCAAAACACAAAATTAAATTTAAGAGCAATTAATATTTTTAATAATCAGCTTTATGTTTCTTCTCAGGTAGCAAGCGGAACTCCATCTGATATTGGTATTTACGCTATAGGAAATGGAACATCAACCTCTGCCGGACAAACTGCCTCTTGTATAATTATAACAGGAGCATCTTCTCAACCAGCACAATTTTATTTTAATTCAGCAAATAATATTTGTTATGTTGCTGATATGAGAAATTCTTCATTAGGTGGAATTCAAAAATGGGTTAACGCTTCAAACACTTGGACTCTTGCTTATACTTTATCTACTGGATCTGCAGCAATAGGCGCAACTGGTGTTGTGGCAGATTTTTCAGGTTTAAATCCAATTATTTATGCAACAACCAACGAGAGTATTTCAAATAGATTAATTTCTATTTTAGATCAAGGGGCTTTATCTTCAGCTACAACTTTAGCAACTGCAAGTACAACTAATACTATTTTTAGAGGACTAGCTTTTTCGCCAACATGTAATGCGCCAACCCTTACGATATCTGCAATTTCAGCTTCTATTTGTTTGGGCCAATCGTTAGCCATAAATGCGAGTGGAGCTCAATCTTATACTATATCTAACGGTTTGCAAAATGGTGTAACATTTAATCCAAGTGTGACAACGGTTTATACAGTTACAGGAAACAGCAATGGATGTATTACATCAAATACTATTTTAGTTACAGTAAATCAATTGCCTGTAATTATATCAAATTCAATTACAATTTGTTTAGGTCAACAAGGAATTCTATCAGCAAGTGGAGCTAATTCATATTCATGGAGTACAGGAAGTTCGAGTTCAACAATTTCTGTATCACCTGCTGTAAATACATCTTATACAGTTATAGGTACCAGTTTGGCTGGATGTCAAAATTCAATTGTAACTCAAGTTGCAGTTGCGAGTTCTCCATCAATAACAGTAAATTCTATCACGATTTGTTCTGGAAAATCTGCTACTTTAATTGCAGGAGGAGTTACGACTTATACCTGGAGCAACGGAGCACTTACAAATTCTATAATTGTTACACCAACTATTAATACAACATATAGCCTAGCAGGAAATTTATCTGGTTGTCCGGGATTAGCGTCTAATACAGTAAACGTAAATGTTAATCCAACACCAACCATTACAATAATACCATCAGCCTCATTAATTTGTAGAGGAAATTCAGTTTCTCTTACGCCAATTGGAGCATTAACTTATACTTGGACAGGAAATAATTCAGGTGGATTATTAGTTTCAAGCCCAACCGTTACATCAACATACAGTGTTTTTGGTACCAATTCGTTAAACTGTAGTTCAAATAGTCAAATTACAATAATAGTTTCACCTTGTACTGGAATAGAATTTGATGATGAATTGATTAATAATATTATAATTTATCCTAACCCTGCAAAAGATAAAATCGAATTATTTTTTAATGATATTGTAATTACGGAAATTCAGATTAAAAATAGTTTGGGGCAGAATGTATACTCATTAAAAACTAATGAAAATAAAATAACAATAGATTTGAATGAATTTAAAAGTGGACTATATTTTATTCAAATTAATACTCCAAAAGAAAATTTTAACAAAAAAATAATAGTTCAATAATTCATTTAAATTGATTTTTCATTTAAATTAAAAAGTCAATTTTCTGTTAAATTAAATTAAGAAAAAATTACAATTATTTAATTTTTTTATAGGATATGCTTAATATGAATGCATCAATTTTGTATAAAATGTTAACTTATGAAAAAAGCACTTACTATTTTAATTACATTATTTGTATTCAATTCTAAAGCCCAAAATCCTGGTTTAATAATAAGCGAAGTTTTTGCAAATCCAGCTGGTACTGATAGTTGTAAAGAATACGTGGAATTAATCGCATCACAAAATATAAATTTTTCTTTAACCCCATATACAATAATCGTAAATAATAATGGTGTTGCAACAAGTTTAGGATGGGTAGCAGGTGGCAGCACTTCATATGCATTTGGAATTAATTCAGGTTCTGTTGGAATCGGCCAAGTGGTTTATGTTGGAGGCAATTGTATGATTCCTAATGTGAATCTAATTAGAACTATTAATGTAAAATATGTAAATGGTGATGGTGGAATTGGTCTCCCAAATGCATCGGGTGTTTTTGGAAATGGAGGAAGTAATGCAGATGCCGTTGCCGTTTTTAAATTACCAGTTGCGGCTATAAATAGTTTAACTGTTCCATCAGATGTATTGTTTTTTGGAACCGGAATTGGAACCGCTAGTGTTAGTCCAGGAAATATTGGTTATCAATTACCAATAAGTGATTTATATTCTGGAGGTTGTTTAACTGGAAATAGTTTTTTTGGACCTGACCCAGGCAGCGATGTTTTAATAACTACATCAGGTTTATTTAATTTAGCAAATAACACTTGGTCTATTTCAAGAACAGTTAGTTCTGGAACTGTTCAAACCGTTGCAGTATCATCAGTTTCGCTCATAACTTCAGGAATGGTTAGTCCAGCCAGCATTTCTTTTTTGAGTAACGACACCACTGTTAACGAAAGTGTTTCTTCAGCAAATATATTTATGAGATTAACTTCTACAAGTACCATGTCTTCTTCTATTTCTGTTTATGCTTCGGTATTATCTAATGCTTCGGCTAGTGATTATACATTAGCTAATATAACAGTTACTTTTGCCCCGAACGCGCCATTAAATTCTAGCGTTCCAATTACTATTAATTTAAATAATGATTTATTTGCAGAAAGTGCAGAATATATAATTTTAAGATTATATGATCCTCAAAATTGTAATTTAGGCTCTATTACTCAGTTTGCTTTTTATATTTCAGATAATGACAAAGTGATTCCTCAAGCATCAAATACCCTTTCATTAAATCTATTATCTAGCTTTTCAAACACAGTAAGTGGATCAAATTCGGCCGAAATTGTTGCTCATGATCCAGTTACTCAACGCTTATTTATAGCAAACAGTATAGGCGGAAAATTGGATATTGTAAATTTTATAAATCCATCAAGCCCAAGTTTACTACTTTCTGTTCCAATTACAACTTACGGAAACATAAATTCTATTGCTGTTAAAAATGGAATAGTGGCTGCCGCTATTGAAAATGGAATAAATCCTCAAGATTCAGGAAAAGTAGTATTTTTTAATACAAATGGCGTTTATTTAAATCAAGTAAAAGTTGGGATGATGCCAGATATGATAACTTTTAATAGAGCTGGTACAAAAGTACTAACCGCTAACGAAGGAGAGCCAAATGCAGCTTATACTTTAGATCCTGACGGATCAGTTAGCATTATTAATATTTCAGGAGGGATTGCAAATTTAAATCAATCAAATGTTTCTCATATAACATTTACAGCTTATAATGGACAAGAGACAAGCTTAAGAGTACAAGGAATAAGAATTTATGGATTAAATGCGAGTGCTTCGAAAGACTTTGAGCCAGAATATATTTGTGTTTCAGAAGATGATTCAAAAGCATGGGTGGGTCTTCAAGAAAATAATGCATTGGTTGAAATTAATTTGCAAAACAACACAATTACTTCTATTAAATCTTTGGGAACAAAAGATCATTCCTTATTAAACAATGGAATTGATGCTTCGAATTTAACTAAAGGGGTTGATATTTCTAACTTTCCAATTAAAGGTTTTTATTTGCCAGATGCAATAGCCACTTATACTGTTGGTGGTGTAAATTATATAATTTCTGCAAATGAAGGAGATGCCAGAGCTTATGCTGGGTTTTCAGAAGAGAGCCGAGTTGCTCAATTAACCTTAGATCCACAAAAGTTTCCAAACGGAAATGAATTGAAAAACAATTACGTTTTAGGCAGATTAATGTCAACTAATAAAAATGGAGATATAGATAACGATGGAGATATTGATACTATTTATACCTATGGCTCTCGCTCATTTTCAATTTGGAACGGAAGTACTGGAAATTTAGTTTATGATAGTAAAGATGATCTTGAAATGATTACCGCAACGAATTCTTATTCGGTTCTTTTTAATGCAAGTAATTCTAATTCAACAAGAAAAGACAGAAGCGACGATAAGGGTCCAGAGCCAGAGGGTGTTGCTATTGGAAAGATAGGATTAAACACATATGCTTTTATCGCTATAGAAAGAATAGGAGGGGTAATGGTTTATGATGTGTCAAATCCATTAACGCCCGTTTTTATTACTTATGTTAATAACAGATATTTACCAGCTAATGGCCCAGATTTGGGTGCTGAAGGAATTATTTTTATTCCTCAATCACAAAGTCCAAATGGTCAAAACATAGTTATTGCAGCAAATGAAGTTAGTAGCACATTAAGTATTTGGGGAATCCCAGGTTGCTTAGCACCTATTTCAAGTTCTATTTCAGCAGTTGGTCAATCTTCGAATAATTGTTCAAATAACGCGCCTATACTTAGTGTAATAAATTCTGCAAGTTTAACGTATCAATGGAGTAATAATGGAAATCTGATTTCAGGTGCAAATTCACATTCTATTATTGCTATTAATTCAGGAAACTACTCAGTAGCTATAATTGGAGGCACAAATTGCGCAACTGGTTCTATTTTGCAAACACTAACAGTTAATCCATCACCAACAATAACAATTTCTGGAGCAAATAATATTTGTTTGGGATCATCATTATCACAAACATTGTCAGGAGCAGTTAGTTATTCAAATAATGGCTTGCCAACAAACTCATTAGTATCATTCAGTCCTATAAGTTCAGGAAACTATTCAATTATTGGAATTTCATCAAACAGTTGTAGTAGTACTTTAAATGTTTCTTATACTGTAAATTCTAATCCAACTATTACAGTAAATTCTGGATCAATATGTGCAGGAGAAAACTTCAGCATTAATCCAAGTGGAGCAAATACTTATACCATACAAGGAGGTAATTCAGTAGTAAGTCCAAGCATTACTGCTAGTTATACGGTAGCAGGCACAAGCACAGCAGGATGTGTGTCTCAAATATTTGCCACGAGTAATATAACGGTAAATGCATGTACCAGCATAAGTCAAATTACAAACTCTGGTAATGAATTTATTGTATACCCTAATCCTTTCAATAATAAAATAACAATTATTTCAAGCTCATCAAATCAAAGTGTTCAAGTATATAATGCTATTGGTTCTTTAGTTTATTATTCAAGGATAGAAAATGAAAAAATAGAAATTGATTTAAACCAACAAGCCAAAGGTATTTATTTTGTTAGAATAGGTTTAATAACTAAAAAACTAATTAAGGAGTAATTTAATTAATTCAAATAGAAAGCCGTTAGAAATTAAACTAACGGCTTTTTTTATAATTTTTTTTAGATTAATTATTTAACTCAATAACCTTATTAATTTAAAAGGAAACTATTCTAGATATATCAAGTATTGTTTTTGATTATTAAGAATTTGAATTGAAAATATATAGACTTAAAAATTTAATATTAAATATTTTCATTAATTAACTTTATTATAATATTAGAGTGTATTATTTAATAAATTAATAGTTTTTAATTTTAAATTAATTTATACAGGTTAAGTAGTTTTCTGAAAAATATTGATGAAGACTTTTTACAAAACAATCGTTTTATCAGATATTCATTTGGGGATTAAAGCCAGCAAGGCAAAAGAAGTTATTAACTTTTTAAAGTATCACAAATGTGAAACCCTAATTCTAAATGGAGACATTATAGATGGATGGCAATTAAGAAAAAATGGAAAGTGGACTAAGCAACATAGCAATTTTTTTAAATACATCATTTCATTATCATCTAAAAAAAAATCTAAAATAGTTTATATTAGAGGAAATCATGATGATTTTTTAGAAGAGATTATGCCATTAAAAATAGGCAACTTTTCAATACGTAAATCTTATATCCATTTCGGAGTTAACAAAAAGTATTTTGTTACGCATGGTGATTTGTTTGACAGCATTACATCAAAATTAAGATGGATTGCCAAATTAGGAGATATAGGTTATACTTTTTTATTATGGATAAATAGACATTATAATGTATACAGGGAAAAGAAAGGATTGCCTTATTATTCAATTTCTAAAGTAATTAAAGCCAAGGTTAAGTCTGCGGTTTCTTTTGTATACGATTACGAAAATGAATTAGTAAAAGTGGCTAAGTTTAGAAAGTGTGATGGTATAATTTGTGGCCACATTCATCAGGCTGCAATAAAAAATATCGAAGGAATAGAATATTTAAATTCAGGAGATTGGGTTGAAAGCTTAACTGCATTAGTAGAAGATAACGAAGGGAATTGGAAAATTATTCAGTATCAAGAATGGCTAAATTCTTTAGCTATTAATCAAACTATAATTAGTAATACGCAAGAAAGCGATATATCCTTCTCACAAGGATTAGACATTCAATTTAATTATTAATATGTCTAAAAAATTTATTTTAGCAATTCAAGGTGAGGGGAGGGGGCACCTAACTCAGGCAATTAGTATGTATGAATTATTAATTGAAAAAGGTCATACCGTTAGCGCTATTATTATAGGTTCAAGTGGCAATAGAAAAATTCCAGAATTTTTAAATCAAAAAATTAAATCTCCTATTATACAATTAACAAGTCCAAATTTTGTAACTGATAATAAAAACAAAAGTATTAATATTAGAAGGTCAATAATTAAAGGAATAAGAGAAATCAAATGCTATAAAAGTAGTTTAAAAAAAATAGATGATATTATAAAAACACATCAGCCTGATGTGATAATTAATTTTTTCGATTTATTAATGGGGTTATATTATCGTTTTTATAAGCCTCAAATAAAGTTAATTTGTGTTGGACATCAATATATTTATTTTCATCAAGACTTTGAGTTTCCAATCGGAAAAATACTTGATAAGTTCTTAATTAAATCATTTACTCGACTAACAGCTTATGGTTCATCAAAAAATTTAGCATTATCTTTTTATAATATTCACACAAATAGTAAAGATGTAATTGTTGTACCACCTTTATTAAGAAAAGAAATTTTTGAATTAAAGGCGACTAAAGAAGATTTTTTTTTAGTTTATTTAGTAAATAATGGTTATTTTGAAGAGATTTTAACTTGGCATAAAGATAATCCTTGTGAAGAAATCCATTGTTTTACAGATCAGCCAGAAACGCTATATCATTTATATCAATTTGATAAAAATAAATTATTTATACATGCCATTAACGATTCTCTTTTTATGGAAATGATGAGTCGTTCAAAGGGCCTTGCAAGTTCAGCAGGTTTTGAAAGCGTTTGTGAGGCCATGTATTTAGGCAAACCAGTTTTGATGGTTCCTATAAAGGGACATTTTGAACAATTTTGTAATTCAAGGGATGGTTATAAAGCAGGTGCAGGAATTTTTTCAGATTGTTTTGATTTAACCAAACTTATTGATTTTTCGATTACCTTTAATGGAATTAATCCAAGGTATATAGAATGGGTTAGTACAGCAAAATTGAGAATTTATAACGAAATAAGTTTAAGGTAAAATGCCACGCAAATTATTGTTTATTGTTAATCCCAATGCAGGAAAAAAAAAATCTGATAAAATTATTCAAACCATCCGAAAAACCTTTCCTGCTAATATTTATTATCAGTTTGTTATATGGAAAGACAAAAATAATTTTGATGAAATTGTTAAGTTATTAAAATCAGAAGGTTATACTGATGCTATTGCAGTTGGTGGCGACGGAACAGTAAATCAAGTTGCTAAAAATATTTTAAATTCAAATATTACTTTAGGGATTATCCCTATTGGATCGGGTAATGGCTTAGCAAGAACATTGGGAATTTCTATAGATATTGAACAAGCTATTAAACAAATAGTTGATGGCCAAACTACTACAATTGATTTTGGAAACGTGAATAACATTCCATTTTTTTGCACCAGTGGTATTGGATTTGATGCTCACATAGGCAATTTGTTTGCTAAATCCAAAAAAAGAGGATTAAACAGTTATATAAAAATCACTTTAAGAGAATTATTTAAATATAGAGCTAAAAATTACACCTTAATTTTTAATAATCTAACCATTCAGAGAAAAGCTTTTTTAATTACAGTAGCTAATGCCGGGCAATATGGCAACGATTTTTATATTGCCCCTCAAGCTAATTTACAAGATGGAAATTTTCATGTGGCCTTATTAAAGCCTTTTAATATTATAAAAAGTATAGGTGTTTTTTTAAATATACTAAAACGAAGCGCTCATTTAAGCTCTTCAATTGAAACATTTGTTACAGATAAAATTACCATTATCAGAAATGAAAAAGACGTAATTCATTTTGATGGTGAGCCCTATTTTGAAAGTGAAGAGGTTGTTTTTGAAAATAAGCCAAAATCGCTAAAAGTATTAATAGGAGATTCTTTTAAAGTCGCTTAATAAAATCTAAAAATAATTGTAACCCTTTTCTTTTATCCGCAGTTAAATTGTAATTAATTCTTTTAGTAAGGTAGTTGAATGCTTCTTTTTTTGAGAGGCTTGTTAATTTAAAGTCATCATTAACCGCTTGCTGTATATTATTTACACCATATTTTAATACAGAGTTAAATTCATTAATAAAAGAAACGGATAATTTTTCTATACTCACCCATGCGGCAAAAACAAAAGGAAGATTTGTAAATTTTTTCCATTCTTCGGCCAAATCAAATTCAAAAGAATATTTTTTATTTAATAAAAAAGTTCTGTCTCCAATAATAACTGCGGCATTGTTATTTTTAATTTCATTTTCAAATCCTGGTGAGCCATCTCGAAAATCCACATCTAATTTCCAAAAAAACTTAGTTAGAACTTTTATTAAAGTAACAGAAGATTTAGATTGATAATCAAGGGTTATTGTTTTTATTTGGTTTAATGGTACCTCACTATAAAGTTTTACGCTATCTACCTTCCCGTCAGCACTAATACAAAAATCAGTTTCTATAAAATACGAGTTTAATTCAGGCAGTAATGCAACGGGAACTAAGGCAATGTCAACTTGGCCAAATTTTAATTTTTGAGCACAAATGCTTGGTATATCCTCTTGTAAGTCGATTTTATCTAATAAATCGCTTTTTTTTAATGCCCATTTATAAGGCATGGTGTTTGTATAATTAACTATAGATATTTTTATTTTTTTTGAATTCACCTTGTGTAAAAATAAACATAATAAATAAATCAAATATTTTATCTTTGACTTAGATTATGAGCGATAATAAATATCATTTAAGAGGAGTTTCTTCAGGCAAAGAAGATGTGCATGCAGCCATAAAAAACATCGATAAAGGTTTGTTTGCAAGGGCATTTTGTAAAATTGTGCCTGATAATTTAACAGGGAGCAATGATCACTGTTTAGTAATGCATGCAGATGGTGCTGGAACAAAATCAGCCTTAGCATATATGTATTGGAGAGAAACTGGAGATTTAAGTGTTTGGAAAGGCATTGCTCAAGATGCTGTTATTATGAATTTAGATGATTTAATTTGTGTAGGTGCAATTGAAAATGTTTTATTATCTTCTACGATTGGTCGAAATAAAAACTTAATTCCTGCTGAGGTTCTATCGGCAATTATAAATGGAACCGAAGAGGTATTACAAAATCTTCGCGATAATGGAATTTCAATTTTTTCAACCGGTGGAGAAACTGCTGATGTAGGCGATTTAGTTCGAACGGTAATTGTTGACAGTACAGTAATTTGCCGTATGGAGAGAAAAAAAGTTATTTCGAATGCTAATATAAAAGCAGGTAATGTTATAATTGGCCTTTGTAGTTATGGCAAGGCCTCTTATGAAACTGAATATAATTCAGGAATGGGCAGTAATGGATTAACTAGCGCGAGGCATGATCTTTTTAATAAATCATTGGCAAAAAAATTCCCTCAAAGTTATGATACCGCCTTGCCTGAAAACATAATTTATTCAGGAGGATTAAATTTAATGGACCAGGTTGAGGTTAGTTATTTAAATAATAAAAATCAAAATATAATAGAACAAATAGATGTTGCTAAGCTGGTATTATCTCCTACCAGAACTTATGCGCCAATAATTAAAAAAGTAATTGAATCTTTAGGAAATAATATTGATGGCATTGTGCACTGCAGTGGTGGTGGCCAAACAAAAGTATTACACTTTATGAGCGAAGGACTAAATATAATAAAAGATAATTTATTTGATTTGCCACCATTATTTAAAATAATTCATGAACAAAGCCAGAGCAACTATAAAGAAATGTATCAGGTTTTTAATATGGGGCATAGAATGGAATTGTATGTTGAAGAAAATTTAGCTGAAACAATTATTTCGATAAGCAAAAGTTTTAATGTGGAAGCTAAAATAATAGGAAGAGTTGAAGCATCAAAAGAAAAAAAGATAACTATTAAAAGTCAATTTGGAACTTTTGAATATAAATAAAGTTTTATTTATCTCTATAAATTACCATATTAATAACCCCTTTTGATGTGCTAGAGTTGTCACTTAATGAAATATTATAAGGCTTGGCATAACCTTCATTTCCATTATAAACAACATGTCCTTTATCTTCAATGGGATTTGGTAATTTATTTGCATAATAATCTTTAAAATCACAAAATAAATAAGAAACGAGTTCTAAATCATTACTATTTATTTGAAGGCTAATCTCAATTAAACTATCATTATTTAAAGTATATTGAATTGAATAATTCATAGTGCTATCTATATTATATTCGAAATACATTTGTTCTGGCGAAGATTCAATTGGAGCCACTTTTTCAGATTTTTTTATAAAGGCCGAATTATTGTTAAGATTAATTCCTCTAAATGCGCCCTCTTTCGAAATAATTATTTCGTCTAAATAATGATGATAGCCTTCAAATACTCGAGTAGATTCAATTTTTTGATGACAAGAAATAATTGTTAAGAAAAAAATATAAATTAGAACAAATATTTTAAAGCTTAATCGCACGATATAGTTTGTGTAACACAAAAGTATAAAAATATAAACTTCATATTAGTACTTAAAAAAAGCATTTATAGATATTTGTTATTAAATAAAATTAAATATTTTCTTCATGATTTTTAATATTACTCACTTCTGGTCGCATTGTTGGAAAAAGTAATACGTCTTGTATTGAAGATTGGTTTGTCATTAGCATGCACAGTCTATCAATTCCAATTCCTATTCCTGAAGTTGGTGGCATGCCATATTCTAAAGCACGTAAAAAATCGTTATCAATAAACATTGCCTCATCATCGCCTCGTTCCATTAATTTAATTTGTTCTTCAAATCTTTCTCTCTGATCGATGGGATCATTTAACTCAGAATAGGCATTTGCAATTTCTTTACCGTTTATCATAAGTTCAAATCGCTCAACTAATCCCTCTTTAGTGCGATGTTTTTTAGTAAGAGGGCTCATTTCTATGGGATAATCTGTAATAAATGTTGGTTGAATATAATTAGATTCACATTTTTCACCAAAAATAGTATCTATTAGTTTTGCTTTACCCATAGATGATTCGGTCTCAATGTGAAGGGTTTTACAAACACCTCTTAAGTCGTTTTCGTTCATTTTACTCACATCAAAATTTGTATGTTCTTTAATTGAGTCATAAATACTTATCCTTTTAAATGGCGCTGAAAAATTAATTATTTTATCGCCAACAGTTAATTCTGATATTCCATGTAAATCGACAGCAATTTTTTGAATTAAATACTCTGTAGTATTCATCATCCATAAATAATCGCGATAGGCCACGTAAAATTCTAAAACAGTAAATTCAGGGTTGTGTGTGCGATCCATGCCTTCGTTCCGGAAGTTACGACTAAACTCATATACCCAATCAAATCCACCAACAATCAAACGTTTTAAATACAATTCGTTTGCTATTCTTAAATAAAGCGGAATATCTAAAGCATTATGATGGGTTAGAAATGGTTTTGCTGCTGCGCCTCCAGGAATAGATTGTAATATCGGAGTATCAACTTCTAAAGCACCGCGTTGGTTTAAAAATGTTCTTATAGTATTAATAATTTTCGTTCGTTGCTCGAATGTTTTTTTTACGTTTGGGTTAATAATTAAATCTACATAACGTTGTCGGTATCTAAATTCTGGATTTGTTACTTCATCAAAAGAATTTCCATCTGCATCAGTTTTTACTATTGGTAGTGGTTTAAGCGATTTACTTAAAAGTTTTAGACTATTAACATGGATAGAAGTTTCTCCAGTTTTAGTAATAAAAACATAACCCTCTAATCCAATAATATCTCCAATATCAATTAGTTTTTTCCAAACAATATCATAAAAAGTCTTGTCTTCATTAGGGCAAATATCATCTTTTCTTACATAAATTTGAATACGACCAGAAGCATCTTGAATTAATGCAAAGCAAGCTTTTCCCATATCGCGAATGCTCATCAAACGACCCGCAATTGAAACTTTTTTATAGTTTTGTTGATTGAGTTCGAAATTTATTTTAATATCAGCAGAGTTAGTATTTATTTTAAATTCTTCAGCTGGATAAGGATTGATGCCAAGTTCTTTTAATTCAGTTAATTTTTGTCTTCTTTGTAATTCTTGTTCGCTAAGGGTAACCGACATAATTCAGTTTTTATTTCTTCTATAAAAGTACATTTAATATTAATAGGCAAACGAATACATTTTTTCACAAATCACAATTATTTTCAAACCTTATTCTAAATTTTCTAATCTGTTATAAATAATTTTTATTAAAATTTGAGATTAACCAAAAAGAATGATTTCATCAAAAGCTTGTTAAAAAAAAATTAACACCTGATAATCAAGTTTTTATGAATTTAAACTTTTTTTTGTTTAATGTTTTTAGTTTATTATTAAACAAATAATTAATTTTGTTTAACTATTAATCATAAAGGTTAAACAAAATGACAGCAATTGAATTCAATACCCGCATTGTTCAAGAAAAAACTTCGTTAAAAAGTTTTGCATTAAGTCTTACTCATAATATTGATGACGCCTTAGATCTTTTGCAAGACACCTATGTTAAAGCAATCTCTTACCGTGATAAGTTTGAAGATAGCACTAATTTAAAAGCATGGTTATTTACCATAATGAAAAATACATTTATAAATGCATATCGCCGAAATACAAAAACAAAAGAATTAATAAGTAAGGGCGACGAAATTGCTTTAAATCGTGCCTTTAAACAAAATAGTTATGATCATTGCGAAAGCAGAATAAATGCTAAAGAAATTATTAAACAAATTGAATCACTTGAAGACCAATACAAGGTTCCGTTTACAAGATATTATACTGGATACAAGTATGAAGAAATTGCGCATGAAATGCATTTACCTTTAGGAACAATTAAAAGTAGAATTTTTATTGCCAGAAAAATTTTAATGCAGAGAATAAAGCATCTAAACAATTAAACATATAACTTTTATTCATTAGCGTATTAAGATTAATTTAGATAAATGAATAAAGAAATTTCTATTTTTTGGTTTAGAAGAGATTTAAGACTAGAAGATAACGCAGGTTTGTTTTATGCTTTGAGTGAAAATGAAAATATTTTACCAATCTTTATTTTTGACAAAAACATTCTAGATAACTTAGAAGACAAATACGACCGAAGAGTTCATTTTATTCATCAAGCACTTGAAAAAATTCAATCAGAGTTAACAAAAATATCATCTTCTTTACTAGTTTTTAATAGTACTCCAATAGATATATTTAGTAAATTATTAATCGAGTATAAGGTTAAGAATGTTTATGCTAATCACGACTACGAGCCTTATGCAAATATCAGAGACGCTGAGATTTTAACCTTACTAAATCAACAAAATATTGAGTTCAAGACCTTCAAAGATCAATGTATTTTTGAAAAAAAAGAAGTCGTTAAAGATGATGGAAATCCTTATACAGTTTTTACTCCATATAGTAACAAATGGAAAAAAAAACTTAATTATATACATTACAAATCTTACGAAACTCAAAAATATTTTAAACATTTTGTGAAGCAAATACCATCTGATTTACCAAGTCTTTCGCAATTAGGATTTAAAAAAACAGATATAAAGTTATTACCAAATAAAACAGTAAGCGATGAGCTGATTCAAAAATATAAAGACCAAAGAAATTTTCCTGCAGTTGAGGGGACAAGTAAATTAAGTATTTATTTGCGATTTGGTTTAATCAGTATTAGAAGCCTAGTTTCTAAATCATTACCATTAAGCGAAACTTGGCTAAATGAACTGATTTGGAGAGATTTTTACATGATGATTCTATCTAATTTTCCTCACGTAGCTGAGCAAGCTTTTAAGTCGAAATACGAAAAAATTGTTTGGCAAAATAATGAGGAAAATTTTAAAAAATGGTGTAATGGCGAAACTGGTTTTCCTATTGTAGATGCAGGTATGCGAGAGTTAAATACAACAGGATTTATGCACAATCGAGTAAGAATGATTGTTAGCAGTTTTTTAATTAAAGATTTACTGATTGATTGGCGATGGGGTGAAGCTTATTTTGCACAAAAATTAAATGATTTCGATTTGAGTGCAAATAACGGAGGTTGGCAGTGGGCTTCAGGAAGTGGATGTGATGCAGCGCCTTATTTTAGAGTTTTTAATCCTACAGAACAACAAAAAAAGTTTGATCCTAATTTTGTTTACATAAAAAAATGGATTCCTGAATACGGTTCACTCAAATATCCAAAACCAATAATAGATCACGCGTCTGCAAGAATAAGAGTGATAAAATTGTATAAGGAAGCATTATCTGGATTTTGAAATTGAAAACAGGAGTATTTGTTGAAATAAACTTTACTTAAAAAACTTATTTTATTATTTTTTTAATTAATAAATTTGATTATTTACAATCAGGTAGGGTAATAAAATAGATATTAGTTTTTACAATCTAACTAACTTAATAACTCTAATTTTGTGTAAGAATAATATAATTGGATAAGTAGGATCAAATTCAAACCATTTAGTTGCAAAATTTGCTTTTGCTCCAGCTTGGTGGTGATTATTTTGAAATAATTCTCCCATTAATAAAAAATCAATAAACAAGGTATTTTTAGATTTGTCTGGACTATCAAAATTTCTATATCCATATTTGTGTCCAGCCCAATTAACAATTGCACCCTGAATAGGCCCAATTAAAAAATTAATTGGTAAAAATAAAAACATCCACCAATGTGTTGCAAACACAATGTAAAAAGCAATGTAGGCAGCTGCAAATAACAAACGTGAAACCCAACTATCAGCGATTTTATCAATTGAAGGATACTCAGGAAAATTACGATCAAATTTATCTTCAATCTCAATTTTATTATTGAGTACATTGTTATAAATTTGTCGAGTATGAAGCATCATATGATATGCATCTTTAAAAAAATGTGGGGTGTGAGGATCTTTTTCGGTATCGCTATATGCATGATGCATTCGGTGTAAAATTGCGTATGCTCTTGCATTTAAATAGGATGAACCTTGGGCAACCCAAGCAAAAATGTAAAAAAACTTTTCCCAAAATTTATTCATGGTAAACATTTTATGAGCAGCATATCGGTGTAAAAAGAATGTTTGCCCGAAAAGAGAGAGATACCAGTGTAAGATAATAAAAAGCAAAATTACCATTTTATATAGTCAAATTAAAAAATGAAAATAAGCAAGTCAGAAAATTTCATATTTAGGTTAGTTCATTATAACAAATAATTAGTTAAATAGTTTAGATTTTTATCCTTTTAATGCTTCAGCGCCACCAACAATTTCTAAAATTTCTTTAGTGATGGAGGCTTGTCTTGCCTTATTATAAGTGATTTTTAATTCACGTTGCATCGCTTTAGCATTATCTGTTGCTTTATGCATAGCAGTCATACGAGCGCCATGTTCGCTTGCAACAGAATCTAGAAGTGCTTTATAAAATTGGGTTTTTACTGAACGAGGAATTAATTCATTAACAATAAATTCTTCACTAGGCTCAAAAATATAATCTTGTTTACTCTGTTTAATTGTTTTTGAATAATCTGCTATTGAATCTGTTTTAGCAGATAAAACAGGTAATAATTGTTCTTCGGTTGGTATTTGAATAGCCGCATTTCTAAATTGATTATAAACAACTATTACTCTATCGAACTGTTTGTTTAAAAAAGAACTGATTATTTTATCTGCAATTAGAGAAGCTTTATCATAATTTAATTGATTAAAGATCTGATTGGTATGATGGGGTAAATCTTGTCCACTAATAATATATTTTGTTTTTTTAAAAGCATCTTGCACTTTTTTTCCGACAGGAATAATTGTAATGTTTGAATCTTTATATTCGTTAGTAATAAGACTATTTACTTTTTTAATAATATTAGAATTAAATGCACCAGCTAGCCCACGATTTGATGAGATTGCAATAATTAAGAGGTTATTTTCGCTATTGTTTCTAGCATAAACATTATCAGAAGAATCAACACTAGCACTTACGTTTTCTAAAATATCTTTGAGTTTATTGGCATAAGGTCGCATTTGAATAATAGCATCTTGAGCTCTTTTTAATTTAGCAGCACTTACCATTTTCATGGCGCTAGTGATTTGCATTGTTGACCCAACGGATGTTATTTTATTTCTTACTTCTTTTAAACTTGGCATACTTTTTATTTATAAAACTAAAAGTTAAAAACTTGTGATTATTTATATTTAGCTAATAGTTCGTCGGCACAAGATTCTAGTGTTTTTGTAATTTCATCATTATATAGCCCTGCCTTTAATCCATCAAGAGTTGTTTTATATTTACGCTCTAAAATGTCTAAAAATTCATTTTCAAATTCACTCACTTTATTAATAGGAACGATTCGTAATAAATTTTTTGTTCCTAAATAAATAATAGCGATTTGTTGTTCAACTCTGAGTGGAGAAAACTGACCTTGTTTTAAAATTTGGGTATTACGAGCCCCCTTATCTAAAACAGATTTTGTAGCAGCATCTAAATCTGAGCCAAATTTAGAAAAAGCCTCTAATTCTCGATATTGAGCCTGATCGAGCTTCAATGTACCTGCTACTTTTTTCATAGATTTTATTTGCGCATTACCTCCAACTCTAGAAACAGAAATACCAACGTTAATTGCAGGACGAATACCTGAGTTAAATAAGTTCGATTCTAAGAATATTTGTCCGTCAGTAATAGAAATAACATTAGTAGGAATATAAGCCGAAACGTCACCGGCTTGAGTTTCGATAATTGGCAAGGCGGTTAACGAGCCCCCACCTTTTACTAGAGAGCTAATTGACTCTGGCAAATCATTCATTTGCCTGGCTATATCGTCGTTTTGATTAATTTTTGCAGCACGTTCCAGTAACCTGCTATGAAGATAAAATACATCACCAGGATATGCTTCTCGGCCTGGAGGTCGACGCAAAAGTAAAGATACTTCACGATAAGCAACAGCTTGTTTAGATAAATCGTCGAATATGATTAAAGCTGGGCGTCCAGTATCTCTAAAAAATTCACCTATTGCTGCTCCTGAAAAAGGCGCATAAAACTGAAGAGGAGCCGGATCGGCAGCACTGGCTGTTACGACAACAGTATAAGGCATAGCACCATTTTCTTCCAAAACACGAACCACGTTGGCTACAGTTGAGGCTTTTTGCCCTATAGCAACATAAATACAATATACAGGATTGCCAGCTTCATAAAATTCTTTTTGATTAATAATGGTATCAATACAAACGGCAGTTTTACCAATTTGACGATCACCAATAATTAATTCGCGCTGTCCGCGTCCAATAGGAATCATCGCATCAATTGCTTTAATACCAGTTTGAAGAGGCTCTGTAACAGGTTGACGAAAAATTACTCCTGGCGCTTTTCTTTCAATTGGCATTTCGTAGGTGGCGCCTTGAATAGGACCTTTACCATCAATTGGCATTCCTAAAGTATCAACAACACGACCTAACATTCCTTCGCCAACTTTAATTGAAGCAATGCGTTTTGTTCTTTTACAAGAGCTGCCTTCTCTAATTCCAATGCTAGATCCTAGTAATACAGCCCCTACATTATCTTCTTCAAGGTTTAATACAATTGCCTGAACACCTGTTTCAAATTCAATTAATTCTCCAGATTGAACTTTAGATAGTCCATAAATTAGGGCAATTCCGTCGCCCACTTGTAAAACGCTCCCAACTTCTTCCAATTCTGTTTCAGTTTTAAAGCCACTTAATTGTTCTCTTAATATTGCAGATACTTCTGCTGGTTTAATTTCAGCCATGTTTGATGGGTTATTTTAATTTAAAATTTTATTTGTTAATTGTTTTTTGATGTCATTCAATTGTCTAGAAACACTTCTGTCAATTTGAATGTCTCCTACTTTTAAGATAAATCCTCCTATAGTATTGGGGTCTATTTTTTCAATTATTTCAACATCTCCATTCATTTGAGATTTAATAAGCTCTTCTATTTTTTTCTTTATGTTATTATCTAAAATGTCAGCAGAAGTTATAATTACAGTAAAAATATTTCTAGTAAGTTTAAATTGCTCGTCAAAAGCAATCGCAATTTCATTAATAATAGACGATCGGTGTTTTTTTGTAATCAGAATTAAAAAATTCAAGGTTATTTTATGAATATGTTTTATAAAAACAGATTCAATAATCTTTATTTTTTTATCTACTTGTATTATTGGACTTTGAAGAAATAGAGTAAATTCACGATTGTTGTTGCATAATTTTTCAACTCTTTTCATATCAGATCTGATGACATCTACTTGATTATTCTCAAGGGCTAAATCCATTAATGATTTAGCGTATCTATTGGCAACAATCATCTTAATTAAGTTTCAAATTATTTGTTAGAGAAGAAACCAGTTCTTTTTGTTTATCGTTATTTGATAATTCAGTTTTTAATATTTTTTCGGCAATTTCGATTGATAAATCGGCAACTTGTTTTTTTAAATCTGCGACAGCAGAATTTTTTTCACTAATAATTTGTTCTCGAGCTGAAGAAATAATTTTATCAGCATCGGCTTGAGCTTTTTGTTTTGCTTCTGAAACAATTGTATCCTTTGTTTCGCGTGCTTCTTTAAGCATCATATCTCTTTCGGCTCTTGCTTGATTTAATATGGTTTCGTTATTTGACTTTAATTCAAGCATATCTAATTTAGCTTTTTCAGCACTTTCCAATGCAGTTTTTATGCTTTCTTCTCTAGTTTTTATAGCATTAAGTATGGGTTTCCAAGCATATTTTCCAAGTAAAACTAGTAATAAAACAAAGGTAATACTAGTCCAAAATATTAAGCCCACTGCAGGTTCTAATAATCCTGCTAAAATAAATAGTTGATTCATCATTTTTTATAAAGGTTTAATTAAATTTTAAAATAACCAGAGCCAATACCAACCGTAATGGCTCTGGAAAAGAATTGAACTACTTGCTCATGATTGAAACCACCACTGCGAATAGAGCTACTCCTTCTACAAGAGCAGCTGCGATAAGCATAACTGTTTGAATCTTTGCTGTGTGTTCTGGTTGACGAGCAATGGCATCCATTGCGTGACCACCAATTTGTCCGATACCGATGCCTGCACCTATTGCTGCTAAACCTGCACCTACTGCTGCGATACTACCTGTCATTTTTATTTGTTTTTATTTGTTAATTTAATTATGATTTGATGCCGCTTCTTCATTAGAATGCCCATGGTCTTCCATGGCTGAACCAATAAATAATGCAGTTAACATTGTAAATATATAAGCTTGTAATAAAGCAACTAAGCACTCTAAAATATCTATAAATAAAGTAAAGGCAACTGATACTGGAGCAATATAGATACTTTTAAAAATAAAAATAAGGCCAACTAAAGAAATAACAACAATATGCCCTCCAGCAATATTAGCGAATAAACGTATCATTAAAGCAAAAGGTTTACTAAAAACGCCTACTAACTCTATAGGCATTAATATAAACCAAAGAAAATAGGGTTTAGGTAAAAAAATATGTTTCCAATAGCTACCAGAAGCTCCAAAATTTGTAACAAATAAAGTAACAACTGATAACACTAGAGTAAAAGCAATATTGCCAGTTAGGTTTGCACTTACGGGGATTAAACCTAAAATATTGTTAATTAAAATAAGAAAAAAAACAGTTAATAAATAAGGTACGTATTTTTCGGAACGAGCTCCTATGTTTTCTTTTGCAATTTCGTCACGAACAAAAATGATGACTGGTTCAAAAAAAGATTGTTTCCCTTTTGGAGCAGTTCTGATGCCAGAAGTTTTGTAGGTTTTTGCTATAGAAATAAATAACCAAAGAATCAAGGCTACAGATATAAACATTTGAACGACATTTTTAGTAATAGAAAGATCATAAAAAGATTCTTTCGTGTCGGAAGAAATTATTTTTTCATCTACCAGTGTATAATTATTGTATGATGCTTGACCATGATCAAACTTCGAAGACATAAATGCTTGCAGCCCTTTGGTATTAGAGTAAATAATTATGGGTAATGAAAAAACTAAGGCGTCGTGTCCTTCGCCCCAAAAATGCCAAGAATGTGAATCTAAAATGTGTTCAAATGCTACTTTAGTGATATCAACTGTTTCATTTTTTGTAGTGTTTTCGTGAACTGATTTATTAACAGAATGATCCTCAGAAACAGAAGAATGTTGACTTTGTTTGTTGCTATAAGATAAAAAAGATAAAAATGCAAAAAACACTACTGAAACAGCTTTTAATAAGCTAGAAGTATTGATTTTACATATCATTAGCGATAACTGTTATATAATTTTAAATTCGGTGACAAATGTACTTATTTGTTTATGAAAACCAAAGTAATTTTTTTATAAAAATCAAACATATTTGAGCGAATTATCTAATAATATCTTAAATTAACATCCAAAATAAATTTACTATTAAATGAATTATTGGCTCATTAAATCAGAACCTGCAAAATACAGCTGGGAGCAATTTAAAAAAGATAAAAAAACAATTTGGGATGGTGTAAGAAATTATGCTGCAAGAAACAACCTGAGGTCTATGAAAAAAGGAGATTTAGCATTTTTTTATCATAGTAACGAAGGCATGGAAATAGTTGGTATAGCAATGCTTACAAAAGAGTATTATCAGGATCCTAGCTCGAATGACCCTGCATGGTCAGCCGTTGATTTCAAGCCATACAAAGACTTAAATAAGCCCGTTTCTTTGCAATTACTAAAACAAAATGATTTTTTTGTAAATATGGATTTAATTCGTTTAGCTAGATTAAGTGTAGGAAAAGTAACTGAAAACGAATTTTATAAAATTTGTGATTTGGGAGGAGTAAAATTATAAATATAAAAGATTTCATTCAATTTTTAAATTGATTGAATAATTTTAATTGCCTCATTTAAACGACCATCATCAAATCCTTTTACGATAAAATAAGGCAGTCTTGTTTTTTTAATTTCATCTTCATTCAGTTTAAAAATTAGTTCTCTGTTAAATTTATTTTGTCTTTGGTTATCAGCTTGCCATGGCAAGTCATTGTTTGTAAGCAAAAAGTAATCATAGTCACTTTTACTAATTTGCTCATAAATAAAAGAGGGTACTTTTTTAAATTCAAGTTCAGCCCATATTTTTATTGTAATTAATGAAGTATCGCAAAATAAAAGTTGATTTGCCTTTAAAGCATAATTTTTTTCAAGTTCTATTTGTTTTTTTGCAATTTTAATTAAATCTGAAAGAGAATAGCAAGATATATCAAAAGTATTAAAATATTCTCTCGCATATTCAGGTACCCAAATGGTATTAAATTGTTTTGCTAATTTTTCGCAAAGCCATGATTTTCCTGTACTTTCAGCACCAATAATTGCTATTTTTTTTAAGTTGTTTTTTTCCATTTTATCCAACCATAAAAAGCCATTACGGCAAATAAAAAATATAATAAAGCGAACAGCCACATATTTTTAATGCTATATAAAAAAACATAAGTAGTATCAATTAAAATCCAAGCAAGCCAATTTTCTACCCACTTTTTGGTCATCATAAAGGTTGCCGTTAAACTACTTGCCGTTAAAAATGCATCTAATAATGGCATATCTCCTTTGAGAATAATTAGTAAATAATAGTATAATCCAAATTGAATAACTGTTAATAGTATTAATTGAAAAACAAGTTTCGGATTTACGGATTTAGTTTTAAAATACTCGTATCGCTTTCTATTCCAATAAATCCAGCTGTAAAAGCCTAAAAATAAATAAAGAACTTGTAAGACCATATTGCCAAATAATTGTTGGCGATAAAATTCAATAACCGAAGCAATTACAGCAACCAAGGAAATTGGCCAGCAAAGTATATTCTCTTTAATAGTTAGCCAAACTCCAAACGCCCCAAAAGTAAAAGCAACAATACTAAAAACTGTCATCTAATTAATTTCAATACCAAGCTCATGCATTTTCTTAATTATTTTTATAAAATTTCCTAATGGATCTTTTGCTTTCCATATGTATGAATTAAAAGCTATTCCATAAAACCCTAATTGATAAGTTAGATCTATATTTTTATCAGAAGTACCTCCTTTAGCAACTAAATTTTTACCACAGGTTTTAATTGCAGCCAAAAGACTTTCTTCATAAAAACCACTGAATAATTTACCAGTTAAATTATTATACATTGTGCCAATTAAACAATAATTAAAATTATGACTTTCTGTTAGATAAACTTGTTGAATTCTTGAATAAGACCGACTTTTATGGATATTTGAATATTTCAATTTAAGTCTCAGGCGAACAAGCCAATATTCCCAATGTTTAGATAAATGTATACTGCCCAAATGAATTCCTTTTAAATTAAATTTTAAAGCTAATTTATGATGACTGTGAAGAACAATTCGGTTATGGAAGTGTTTTGGAATATTATTAATATAGTTTTGAATTTGAAGAGTTGTATGTTTTGACTTTCTTAAGTGTAAAGTATTTAAACCACTTTCAAACATTTTCACTACAATATCTTGTTCGAATGGTAAGTCTTTTGAAGGTGTTATAATAATTAGTTTCATTCTTTGATATTTTAAAAAAGCAAACTTATTTTATTTAATAAAGATATATTTTTTTCTAGTGCATTTCCAATTACAATTAAATTTACACCAGAAGAAATAGCATGATTGGCTTTTTTTACAGAATCAATTCCACCTCCAACCAAAATAGGAAGAGATGTTTTTAGTTTTATTTGTTTTGATAATGCATTCGAAATAGAATTTTTAGAGCCACTGCCAGCTTCTAAATAAATTAATTTAAAACCCATAAGCTCAGCTGTAATTGCAATATTAATTATTTCTTTTTTATTTTTGGGATTTAATGGTTTTGTTTTTGTTATTTTATGAGTGCTAGATACATATGAGTTATTGATTAATAAATAAGCCATTGGCACCGACTCTAATTTCATTTTTTTTATTAAAGGTGTCATTAATAATTGTTTGGTTATCAAATAATCAGGATTTGTACCCGAGATTAAGCTGGGTAAAAACAATCCATCAGCTTCTTTTGTAAGTTGAGTTTCATCACCTGGAAAAAGGATAACGGGAATATTAGAATATTTTTTTATAGTTAAAACGGTAGTTTTAACATTTCCTTTTTCGAGAATACTACCTCCAACTAAAAAACAAAAAACCGAGCAATGATTAGCTAACTTTATTAAGTCTAAATTAAATTTATCGGGGTCAATAAGAATAGCTAAAAGTGGCTTTTTAGACTCTCTAATGGTTTTTATTAGTAAACTAAACTTCATTAATACTATAAACTAAAATATAATTATCTATTTTTTCTCTTTTTAATATATACTTTATTTTTTTTTCACTAGTTTCAATTCTACCGTAAAAGGTATTTTTTAAAAAATCTTCAACAAACAAATTATTTATAAAGTCAATATTTTTTAAACTATAAAGTTTAAATAAAGTTTCTTTACTTGACCAATAGGTAATTAATTTTTCAACATCATTATTTGCAAATTCAATCTCATGTTCATTTAAATATTTATGTTTAATTTTTAAAACTTTATTTCTAATTAATTCAATATCTATTCCGCAAATTGCCTTTTTATTTATAATTATTGCCAATTTATCATAAGAATGAGAAATTGAAATATGCTCAGTTCGATTCTTTAAGTATGGTTTATTTTCAGGTGAATATAAAAGTTCAAATTCCTTAGAATTAAGTAAATGCTCTAAAATCATTTTGGCACCTGTCTTTTCGATTTCACGCCTAGTTAAATTTATTTTATTTAACGAAAAAATTTTTAGATCAAGAATTCCAATGGTACAATTTTTATTTATTTTTTTTAAACTTAACACTATTTAAATTGTTGATTTTACAAACATATAACTTATCTTTGTAATCTATAAAATTTAATATGAAATAATATGTCAACAATAACAACAAGTTACACTAAGTTTAAAGTAAAAGATATTTCGTTGGCTGAATGGGGTCGTAAAGAAATAAAATTAGCTGAAGAAGAGATGCCAGGTTTAATGGCGTTAAGACAAGAGTATGGAAAAACCAAACCACTAAAAGGAGCGAGGATTGCTGGTTGTTTACACATGACAATTCAAACAGCTGTGCTTATTGAAACTTTAAAAGAATTAGGTGCCGATGTTACATGGAGTTCATGTAATATTTTTTCTACACAAGACCATGCAGCTGCTGCTATTGCCGCTGCAGGTATTCAGGTTTATGCATGGAAGGGAATGACTGCCGAAGAATTTGACTGGTGTATTGAGCAAACATTATGGTTTGGTGAAGACCGTTTACCTTTAAATATGATTTTAGATGATGGTGGCGATTTAACAAACATGGTTTTTGATCACAACCCTGAATTAGCTCCAGGAATTAGGGGTTTATCGGAAGAAACAACTACTGGAGTTCATCGTTTATATGAGCGAATGAAAAATGGAACTTTAATGTTGCCGGCTATTAACGTAAACGATTCGGTTACAAAATCTAAATTTGATAATAAATATGGCTGTAGAGAGTCATTAGTAGATGCAATTCGCAGAGCAACAGATATTATGATGGCTGGAAAGGTAGCTTTAGTTGCTGGTTATGGTGATGTTGGAAAAGGTTCAGCGCAATCATTGTCATCTCAAGGAGTTCGTGTAATCGTAACTGAAATTGATCCTATTTGCGCTTTACAAGCAGCAATGGATGGATATCAAGTTCAGAAAATGGATAATGCAGTTAAAATTGCTGATATTATTGTAACTACTACTGGCAATAAAGACATTGTCGTTGGTCGTCACTTTGAAACAATGAAACACGGTGCCATTGTTTGTAATATTGGTCATTTTGATACTGAAATTGATATGGCCTGGTTAAATAAAACGTATGGGTCGACCAAAGATACCATTAAGCCACAAGTGGATAAATATACCATCAACGGAAAAGACATTATTGTTTTAGCAGAAGGACGTTTAGTTAATTTGGGATGCGCTACTGGTCATCCAAGTTTTGTGATGAGTAATTCATTTACAAATCAAACTTTAGCCCAATTAGAATTATGGACAAACACTTCTGCTTACGAGAAAAAAGTGTATGTTTTACCAAAAATTTTAGATGAGAAAGTAGCTCGCCTACACTTAGATAAAATTGGCGTTGAATTAGATACTCTTAACAAAGACCAAGCAGATTATATTGGTGTAAAAATTGAAGGCCCATTTAAAGGAGAAGGCTATCGGTATTAATTAAAAAATAAATTTTAAAAAAAAATCTCAATATTTAATTTAGGTTTTTTTATTATAGTTAACGGATATTTAAATCGCATTATTTTTTATAAAATAAACTTTATAAAAAATTATAAAAGCAAATAATTAGTTATTTATTTTTAAATAAAGGAAAAATTTCCATCATTGTGTTTACTTTTTTCTTTATTTTTTTTAGTTCCATTAAATTATCTTTTTTAGTTAAAACAGCATCAATTAAAGAAACGATTTTTAGTGATTCCTTTTCTTTTAATCCCCTCGTAGTTATTGCAGGGGAGCCGATACGAATACCAGAAGTAACAAAGGCAGATTTATCATCGTAAGGCACCATATTTTTATTTAACGTAATGTTTACTTGTTCTAATGCAGCTAAGGCTTCTTTACCTGTGATATTTTTATTGCGTAAATCAATTAAAAACATGTGATTGTCCGTTCCCTTTGAAACAATATCGTAACCTAAGGCACTAAATCCATTGGCCATAGTTTGAGCATTTTTTACTACTTGAACACAATAGTGCATATAATCATCACTCAATGCCTCGCTGTAAGCTATTGCTTTTGCTGCAATCACATGTTCTAACGGCCCTCCTTGAGTGCCAGGAAAAACAGACATATCGAGTAAATTACTCATCATTTTAATTTCGCCTTTCATAGTTTTCTCGCCAAATGGATTTTCGAAATCTTTTCCCATCATAATCATTCCTCCACGAGGGCCTCTTAATGTTTTATGAGTTGTTGTGGTAACGATGTGGCAGTGCGGCAAAGGATCGTTTAAAATCCCTTTTGCAATTAATCCACTGGGATGAGATATATCAGCTAATAAAATAGCGCCAACTGCATTTGCAATTTTTCTTAATCTGAGATAATCCCAGTCTCTTGAATATGCACTAGCACCACAAATTATCATTTTTGGATTTTCTTTTTTAGCTGTGGCTTCAAGTTTATCATAATTAATAAGCCCGGTTTCTTTTTCTACTCCATAAAATTTTGGTTCATATAATTTACCTGAAAAATTAACAGCCGAACCATGAGTTAAATGGCCTCCATGCGATAAATCTAAACCTAATATGGTATCGCCTGGCTTTAAGCAAGCCAACATTACAGCTGCATTTGCTTGAGCACCAGAGTGTGGTTGAACGTTTACCCATTCGGCACCAAATAATTTTTTGGCTCGGTCAATGGCTAATTGCTCAATTTTATCGACTACTTCGCAGCCACCATAATATCTTTTAAAAGGAAGACCTTCGGCGTATTTATTAGTTAAAATACTTCCCATGGCCTGCATAACCTGATTACTCGCATAATTTTCGGATGCAATTAATTCAACGCCTGAAGTTTGGCGGTGCAATTCTTCTTTTATTAATTTAAAAATAGTAGAATCTTTTTTAAACATTTTTTATCGATTTATTATATAGTTTTTCTGACGCCAACAAAATTAAACAAATTAAAGGAGATTGTGCAATTCCCAATAACCATCTGCTTATAGTATATTCATTGCTTTGAAGACGATTATTTATAAGACAGCCATATAGCATTGCAACTGAAGCTATTATTATAATAAGAGCGTAAGCTATAAAGAGTAGTTTAATTAAAAAGACTGTATTTGTAAATTTTTTTAATGCAAAATAATTACAAATTAAAAATAAACCAGCCCACAAAAAAGTGAAAATATATTTAAAATAGTATAAACTTATGTAGGAAAAAGAATCAAAAAAGAGCATTAATTTAGGAATTGATAATTCTGGAATTCGATGGTAATATTTGTAATACATGATATTGTTGAGGTGAACAAAGAAAAATTCACGAAAATATCCCAAACAAGCAAAACAGATAAAAAATAAAATTATCCATTTTAGTTTATTCATGAATTGGTATTAATTTTTTCAGAAAACTTATTTATCCATATTAACCACAAAAGAAAAATTACGCCATAAATAATAAAAGTAAAAGTATAGGTATGATTAAATTCTAATAAATCTGGCCGATAAAAAGAAATCATGGCGAGAGCTACTACTCTGAAAAGATTAAGCAAATGAATGATTAAAATGCCTATTGGAATATACCAAAATTTGTGTTTTTGATTTCCTGGATAAGCAACAATAAAAACCGTAAAAAGTGCAAAAAGTGTAATTGCATTACAAGGTGAGCCAATCCAAACTCCATTAGCACCATCGATTCCAATTACTTGCATGTCTCTATCCTGAAGCACTTTATATGTTTTAAAATCCAATAAATTTAGTAAGAAGTCAGATGAATTTATGATAAAGCCAATAAAATTTTGGTCATAATAAGTGTATTTTTTAACAATAAATTGATAAACGAGATAAAGTATAGCATATAAAAAAGTAGAAATTAAAATAAAACGGATAAATACATTTGACTTATTTAACGCTTTCATTCAAATAATAATTTAGTTAAAATTATTATTTTTTTTATTAGTGTCATTTATTTTTTTTGCCCCATAAGCGATGCCTACGGCTATCAAAATACTAACCCCCCCGTCAATAGGAATACATGGGGGTGGCCAACATGAAGGAGGAGGAGGTGGACCAATTTGAGAATATAAAAAACAATTACCAAAAGATGCTAATATTGTAAATATGGTGCGTAATTTCATTTAGTTTTTTACAAAAGTTTCATACTGTTGATAATTGTTAATAAAAAAGGACCGTAAAGTTAATTTTTTTTTTGGTAAACCAAAAATTTATTTTCATTAAAAAAACAGTATGACTGCTATATTAGTTTTATATTTGTTTAATTATTTATTTTGGCAACTGTAACAAAAAAAAATACCCGACAGGCGATTGTATCTCAAAAGGACATTAACCTTGTATTAAGGATAATAAAGGCGAATTGGTGGGTGCCTTTAATAGTAATTCCTATTTTTTATGTAATTGGCAATTTTTATGTTTACCGATTAACCGATATATATCAGGCTTCTACCGAATTTTTATTAAAAAATAATGATGTATTTGACGAAAAAAGTGTTTTAACCGGTGATAATTTTTATTCAGCTGGAAATACTTACATCGATAATACAAATCAAATTCGTGTGATTAAGTCATACGATATGGCCAGTAAAATTGTAGATAAGTTATGGCAAAAATTACAAGTTTCATATTACATTGTTGGTAAGGTTCGAACAACCGAAATATTTAACGAAATTCCTTTTGAAATAGAGGTCCATGCAGCTAGTTCTATAATTTCTGAACAAACTATCGATTTTAAAATCATTAACAATAATCAGTATCAATTAGAGTATCTAAAAGGCGGAATTAAAGTTATAAAAACAGGTAATTTTGGAGATGATTTGATTGACATCGATTTTAATTTAAATATAAAATTGACCAATTCTTTTTTTCCAAATAACATATCAAATTACAAAGTTATTTTTTATCAATTAAAACTAAATTCTAAAGAAGAAGTAATTCAGAAAATAAGAAATGAATTAACTGTTGAAAATCCAGAGTTTACTAATATTTTAGTTTTAAAATTAACTGATGTAATACCCGAAAGAGCTGTATTGATTTTAGACACCCTTTCTAGTATTTTTTCTCAGAGTAAACTAAAAAGCCGCTTTGATATTAATGATAGAACTATTGAATATATTGACAAACAGTCAAATGAATTGTTGTTTTCTTTAAAAAGTATCCAAGATACAATGGCTGATTATAAACAAAAAAAATCTATTATTAATTTAGATTGGCAGCAAACTGATTTTTTAGGAAAAATTAGTCAATATGATGGTCAGCGCTCTCAGCTTCAACTTCAGTTAAATGGGCTTAACGATTTAGAAAAATATATCATTGAGGATAAGGACCCCGTTTTTTTACCCCCCAATGCATACATCATCGAAAAAGCTGGGTTTCTAAATCAAGCCATTACCGAATTGTACACTAAACAATTGGAATTAAATCGTTTGTTGAGCTCTGCAAAAGATGATAATCCTTTGGTTAAAGATTTAAAAGGTTCATTAAAACGAGTTAAACAAGATTTACTTTTATACATTAATAATACTCGTAAAGCAGTTAAGCAGCAATCTGATAATGTAAATGCTGAGATATTAAAATATATTTCTCAAGCAAAGCAAATTCCTTCTGAGCAACAAGATGTTAATAACATTCAAAGAAGGACAGCAGTTAACGAGAAGCTTTACGAATATTTATTAGAGAAAAAAGCGAGCACCAAAATAGCCAAGGCCTCAATTGTGTCTGATGTAAAAATTGTAGAAAAGCCAAGGTCATTGGGTGTTTCAACTCCTGATAAACCTAAATTAAAAAAACAATTTTTAAGCACCGGCATCTTATTTTCTTTACTAATTATATTTACACGATCTTTATTTTATCAAAAAATAAAAACAGTAGATCATTTAAAAGATTTAACTGATTTACCTTTGATAGGCGTTTTGCCCTATGTCAAAAATGTTGATAATGAAAGCATTATAGTCGATCAAAGTCCTAATTCTGTTATTGCAGAATCTTTTCGAAATTTTCGAACTAATTTGCAGTATGCCAATGTTGGTTTAAATAATAAAAGTTTTATAGTAACATCTTTTATGCCTGGTGAGGGAAAAACATTTACCTCTGTAAATTTAGCAACTGTATTAGCTAAGTCAGGAAAAAAAACAGTGATATTGGAGTTAGATTTGCATAAACCTCGTGTTTATAAGAGATTTGGCTTACCGCCTCAGCTAACTGGTATTACCACGTATATAAATGGCGATAGTTCTTACGAAGATCTTGTTTCAAAAACGCATATTCCAAATTTATATTGCATGTATTCTGGCCCTGTACCACCAAATCCATCAGAATTGGTGCTCTCAGAAAAAATGAAAAAATTGATTTCTAAAGCAAAAGAAGATTTTGATTTTGTTGTAATAGATACTCCGCCATCAGGTTTATTATCAGATTCTGTCTACTTAATTGAACAAGTAGACTCTTCAATTTTTGTTTTAAATGCAAATTCGAGTACTAAAAAAGTAATTACTTTTTTAGAAAGTATTATTGAAGATAATAACTTACAACATGTTTTATTAATTCTAAATGGCGTTGAGCTTAGTAAAAATAAATACTATTATTCAGGTTACGGTTATAGCTATGGTTATGGATATGGTTATGGATATGGCTACGGCAAGGGGTATAAAAAATCTAAAACTTAATATTTTTATCTTATAATATATCAAGTATTTATACTTATTTCGAACTATTTTCTTGCCATTTTAAAGTCTTTTTTGCATTTCTAAATTATTTTAGATAGATTTATGCTGTTAATTGAGTAGTTTTATTACTCAAAATCATGATAGAAACTTTAATATCTTCAAAAACTAGAGTTAAGCTGCTACTAAAATTTTTTTTAAATGCGAGCAATACTGCTTATTTAAGAAATTTAGAAGAGGAGTTTGGTGAGTCTACCAATGCAATTCGATTAGAATTAAATAAATTCGAAAAAGCTGGTTTTTTGGCGACTTCGAATAATGGAAATAAAAAAATATTTACAGTAAATACCAAGCATCCCTTATTTCCAGATATTAATCGCATCATCATGAAAATGACGGGTGTTGAATATGTAGTGGATTATATGTTGCAAAGAATAGGTGATTTAGAAAAAGTATATTTAGTTGGCAACATGAGTAAGGGAAAAGCCACAAAAATTATTGATTTAGTTTTGGTGGGAGATAATTTAAATAAAACTTTTTTAATAGAACAAATTGAAAAGGCCGAAAAAAAAATTGATAAAAAAATAAGGTACGTTCACTTTTCCTCAAAAGAATTTAATTTATTAACTATTCAAGAGCAGGGCATGCACCCCTTATTAATATGGAGCAAATAATTTTTAATTGCGAAGATTAAAAGTGATTGTACAAGACCTCTATTTCCAACTTAGTTATTGTGACTGAGGTGGCGAAGCTTTAAATTGACATAATGAATTGGAAGGTTTTATATGTAGCTTCTCGAAGCGAAAAAAAAGTAAACGAACGCTTAACCGAATTAGGTTTGGAAAGTTATGTTCCTTTGAAAAAGGAAAAAAAGCAATGGAGCGATAGAAAAAAAATTATAATTAGTCCACTTATTAATGGATATGTTTTTGTAAAAACTAACGAAAAAAACAGAGACTTGGTTTTTAAATCACCCGGAGTAATTCAATACTTGAGATATAACGGACAGGATGCTATTGTTCGTGATGTTGAAATTGACATTTTAAAAAGTATAGAAGAAAAAGGCTACTACGCAGAAGCCAAGCCATCTGAAAAACTATTACCTGGACAAAGAACTCAAATTTTACACGGACCATTTAAAGGGATGACAGGTATTGTAGAGCATAAAGCCGGAAATGAACTTTATAGCATTACTCTTGAAAGCATAGGTTATACAATAAAAATAAATTTGCCATTAGAAGTGCTTAAAAAAAAATAAAAAAGTGCAAATTAATTCAATTATCAATCAAATAAATCAATCCATTAAATGATTGTTATTATCGATTATGGTTTAGGGAATTTGGCTTCTGTTTTAAATATGTTTAAAAAAATAGGAGTAAAGGATGTTGTAGTTTCGGGCGATAAAGACATGGTCTTAAATGCTACAAAGTTATTATTACCTGGAGTTGGAGCTTTTGATGCAGGAATGAGTTATTTAGAACAATCTCAATTAATACCCATACTTAATCAAAAAGCATTAAAAGATAAAGTGCCAATTTTAGGTATATGTTTAGGAATGCAACTTTTAACACAAAGAAGTGATGAAGGAGTGAAAAAAGGATTAGGTTGGATTGACGCAGAAACAGTTAAATTTAATTTAGATCCTAGCTTGAAATTAAAAGTGCCACACATGGGGTGGAATTATATTAAGGTTCAAAATCAAAACCCTTTAGTTGAATTGAATTCAAAAAATAGATTTTATTTTGTGCATTCTTATTACGTAAAATGTATTGATCAAAATCAATCTATAGCCACTACTAATTTTGGTATTGATTATACCTGTATGGTTAATAAAGAAAATATATTTGGGGCACAATTTCATCCTGAAAAAAGTTTAAAATTTGGAATGAAGTTATTAGAAAATTTCGCTAAACTATAGTAATCTCGCAGAGACGCAGAGAAAGCAAAGGATTAGAAAATTATGACAAAAAATGAAATTTCTAAAATATTAGTTGATGTTTTTATTAAAGTTCACTCCCAATCAGGCCCAGGGTTATTTGAAAGTGTTTATGAAATGGCAATATGTTATGAATTAACTAAAAGAGGTATTAATCATTAAAAGCAACAGGGGATTAATGTTTATTATGATGATATTGAATTGGATATAGGATTTCGTGCCGATATAATTGTTGAAGATAAGATAATTGTTGAACGAAAATCTATTGAACATATACTCCCTGTTCATCATAAAACCCTTTTAACGTATTTAAAATTGACAGATATAAAATTGGAATTGTTAGTTAATTTTAACGTAAACCTTGTCAAAGATGGAATAGTGAGAATTATAAATAATCTTTAATTATTGCTTTTATAATCTCATTCTCAACAAAAAATAATAATTTAAATCACTCTTTGCGCTCTTAGCGTCTTTGCGAGAAAAAAATGGCACTTAAACGCATTATACCTTGTTTATTATATAACGGAAGTGGTTTAGTAAAAACGGTTAAGTTCAAAAATCCATCATATATTGGCGATCCTATAAATGCAATTAAAATCTATAATGAGAAGGAAGTTGACGAATTAATGGTGATAGATATTAATGCCACCAAAGAAAAGCGAAAACCTAATTTTAATAAGATAGCAGACATGGCCAGTGAAGCTTTCATGCCATTTTCTTATGGAGGAGGTGTAAAAACATTTGATGATTTTAATAATTTATATAAATTGGGAGTAGAAAAAGTAATTGTAAATTCTTTAATACAAGAAAATCCTGATGTTATTAAAAAAGTAATCGAAAATTATGGGTCTCAGGCAATAGTTGCCTGCATTGATTTTAAAAAATCATTCTTTGGAGGCATGCAACCTTATTCTTACATAGGAAATAAAATAAAATTATCCTTAGTTGATTATGCGAAATATTTATCTAATGATATTGGCGTAGGAGAATTAATGCTTTATAGTGTAGATAATGACGGAACTTGGGAAGGGTATGATAATGTAATTACATCAACCATTTTAAATGCGGTAGATGTGCCTGTAATTGCCTGCGGTGGTTGCGGAAACATATACCACTTAAAAGAAGTGTTGTATAAAACAAATGCAAATGCTGCAGCAATTGGTAGTATGGCAGTGTATAGTAAAAAAGGTATGGGAGTTTTAATTAATTTTCCAAATAGAGAAAAAATAATTATTGAATAATATGCAACAAAAACAAGATTGGGATATCATTGTAAGACCACATAATTCTTTATTTTCTATAAATTTAAGAGAAGTATGGACATATAAAGATTTGATTTTTTTACTGGTTAAACGAGATATTACATCAGTTTATAAACAAACCATTTTAGGTCCTTTGTGGATGTTTATTCAGCCAATTTTTGCAACGTTAATTTATACATTTACATTTGGACAAGCAAATCTATCAACAGATGGAATACCAGCTTTACTATTTTACTTAATTGGCCAAACATTTTGGAATTATTTTTCCGAATGTTTAAATAAAACATCTGTAACTTTTACTGCAAACGCAGCTGTATTTGGAAAGGTTTATTTTCCGAGATTAGTGATGCCTTTTTCTGTAATTATCTCTAATTTAGTTAAACTTGGGATTCAACTTTTATTATTGATGATTGTATTTTGTTATTTTTATTTCTCGGGATCTTCCATGGAAATTCAATGGGCATATTTATCTCTAATTCCTTTTTTTATTGTTTTGTTGGGAATATTTAGTTTAAGTTTAGGAATATTATTTTCATCATTAACTACTAAATATAGAGACTTTACATTTTTATTAGGGTTTGCAATTCAATTACTAATGTTTTTAAGTTGCGTTGTTTTTCCCGCTAGTATGTTCAAGGGAGTTACTAATAAAATTATGATGTGTAATCCAGTTGCTTCTTCTTTAGAGGCTATTAAATTTATATTAACGGGTCATGGAATATTTTCAATGCATTATATATTAGGTGGTATAATATTGACAATTGTTTTATTTTTATTTTCATTAATAGTTTTTAATAAAACTGAAAAATCCTTTATGGACACGGTTTAATTATGTCGCAAGTAGTAATTGAAGTAAATAATTTAGGAAAACAATATCGACTTGGGCAAGTAGGTAAAACTACTATTGTGGATGATTTTAAACGTTGGACGCATAAAATTCAAGGAAAAGAAGACCCATTTTTAAGAATTGGAGAAGAAAATGATCGGTCTAAAAAAGGAAATTCGGATTATGTTTGGGCACTAAAAGATATTAATTTTTCTATACAACAAGGTGAAGTGCTTGGAATTATTGGGAAAAATGGAGCTGGAAAATCTACATTATTAAAAATATTATCACGTACAACTTCGCCTACGGTTGGCGAATATAAAATTAAAGGCAGAGTAGCTAGTTTATTAGAAGTTGGCACTGGTTTTCACCCAGACTTAACGGGCCGTGAAAATGTATTTTTAAATGGTGCGATTTTAGGAATGACAAAAACTGAAATTAAAAAAAATTTCGATGCAATAATTGATTTTAGTGGGGTTGAAAGATATATTGATACGCCAGTAAAAAGATATTCTTCAGGAATGTATGTGCGTTTGGCTTTTGCTGTTGCGGCATATTTAGAATCTGAAATATTAATTGTGGATGAAGTTTTAGCGGTGGGCGACGCTGAGTTTAAGAAAAAATGCCTTGGTAAAATGAGTGAGGTAAGCAAAGTTGGAAAGACAGTACTTTTCGTAAGTCACGAAATAAATGCGATAAAAGAATTGTGTAATAAAGGAATTCTATTAGAAAATGGAAAACTCGCTGTGGCTGGAAATATAAAACATGTTATTGATAGGTATGTGGAAACTGCAAAACAAAAATTGGCCAAACGCGAATGGATGGCTCAAGAAAGACCAGGAAACGATTTTGCAAAAATTGATTTTGTAAAAATAGTTAATATCCAAAGGCAAGAAAACTGTGTATTTACTTTCGAAGAAACAGTTGGTATCGAGGTCGGATATGAAATTTTGCAAAACAATTTAAGAGTAAATATTTGTGTGGCAGTTTACTCTAATACGGGACAGTTAATTTTCATGTCATTTCCCGAAAAGGAGTTGGTAAAAACAACAGCTGGTTCTCACTCAATAATTTGTTGGTTTCCAAAAGAATTGCTAAATATCGATTGGTATACAATTAGAGTTAATGCGCATACTTTTTACCCCACAAATTTAATTTTTGATTTAATTGATGTTCTTCAGTTTGAAATTATTAGTAATGAAAATAAAATTATTTTAACCGATTATGAAGACAAAATATCCGGGGTTTTGAAAATTGATTGTAAATGGGAATTAACAAGTAACTAGAAATAAAAAAAAGATATGTTTTCAATAAATAAATACAAATTAAAAGTTATTAAATGGAATTTTTTTAGGAAATTTTCCTGGAATCTAATAGTAAAAACGGAATTGTTTAAAATAAAAATTTCCTCTAAGGATGATGGAATAGGAAAAGAATTTTATTTTTCAGGACATTATAGTTTAGCTGAAATAGATAAAGCGATAGGTGTTTTAAAACATTACAATATTTACAAAATAGGGGCGCTTTTGGATATTGGAGCAAATATTGGACATGTAACTTTACATAGCCTGGCTAAAAAATATTCAAATTTTGCGATATGTATCGAACCAGATGAATTTAATTTTAAATTGTTAAAAGATAATATCAAGATAAATAATTTCGAAAATATAACAGTTTTAAAAAAAATAGCATTAGGTTCTAAATCAGGAAAAGAAAAAATTATTTTATCAGAAAACAATTATGGTGATCATAGAATTTTTACGACTAATGAAACTTCGGAAATTGATAAGTACAATGCTGGTAGTGAGCGAAAAGTAAGCGAAATTGACATAATTACAATTGATGAATTAGCTAAAACAAATAAATATTTTGATAACGTCAATTTAATTTCTATAGATGTTCAGGGATTTGAGTTAGAGATTCTGAAAGGTGGTAATCTCTATTTTAAAAGGGGAATTCCAATGATGTTGGAAATTGATCCATACCTGCTTGAGAAAAAAGGCAGTAAAATCGATGTTTTGAATAAATGCTTAAGTAGTTACTATACTAATTATGTAGATTTACACTCGAAAAAATTAGAAATTCAAAATATTTCAAAATTCGTAGAGTTTTATGGAAATTTAAATTCAAGTAAAAAAGATTATAGCGACCTCCTTTTTTTTAAATTAAACAATAATTAAAATAATGAATAAGATATATTGGAAAATATTTGCATCTATTGCAAATAAAATGAGCTGGCAAGAAATTATAAATTATATAAACTGGCGCAGAACAGTCAACAAATTAAAAATTGATAGTAAAGAATATCCTTACCTGTTTCACACTTATAATAACATGGGCTTAACAGAGCGTTCTGTTGAGATACCCATTGTATACCACTATCTGAATACATTAAAAATTTCGAATGTGCTTGAAGTTGGTAACGTAACAAACTATTACCAGAGTTACTTTGAGAATACTTTTCCTAATAAGACAGTTGTAGATAAAATTGAGCATTATTACAATATAATAACAAGCGACATTGCAGATTATAAATCTGATAAGAAGTTTGATTTCATTTTTTCCATTTCCACATTTGAACACATGGATTCAGATTTAGGCAGAAATCCGGATTACAAACCTGATTCAAGTAAATTATGCTCTGTAGCAGCCGACAATATCGCATACTGTTACAATGATCTTTTAGCTGAAGGTGGAACAATGGCTCTAACAGCTCCAATGGGCTATACTCCGGAGTGGGATTTAACATTTAAAAGCGACTGGATGGAAAAATATCCGTTTAAGTCGTTTAAGCGCAAAATATTTAAACGCATTTCTAGTGAAGAATGGGTACAACTTAAAGATGGCTTTGATATAAACCAACCAATGACTTATGACGCGCCTTTTCCGTATGCGAACTATGTATCAGTGATTGAAATAAGTAAATAATTTATTATGTATAAAGAAATTACAAAGTGCCGAATAGTTGGTAGTTCAGACCTGATTACTGTTTTAAGTTTAGGAGAACAATACCTTACAGGTGTATTTCCATCTGATAAAAATGAGAAGATCACAAAAGGTCCGCTTGAATTGGTTTGGTCGCCTACAAGCCAGTTATTACAGTTAAAACATTCGTACGATCTTGGCGAAATGTATGGCGATAATTACGGTTATCGTTCCGGTTTAAACCAATCAATGGTGAGTCATTTAACCAATAAAATTCAACATCTTGAAAAACGTGTTGAATTAAACGCAGGAGATTGTGTAATTGATATTGGTAGTAATGATGCCACTTCTTTAAAAGCATACACTACAAAAGGCATAAAAAGAATAGGAGTAGATCCTACTGGTATAAAATTTAAAGAGTATTATACAGATGACATTACTTTAATTCCTGATTTTTTTCCGTCTACCGAAGTGAAAAATAAAGTAGGTTCATCTAAAGTAAAAATTATTACTTCTATTGCAATGTTTTATGATCTTGAAGACCCAATTGCATTTGCAAGAAGCATTCATGAAAATTTAGATAAAAATGGCTTATGGCATTTTGAACAGAGCTATATGCCATCCATGTTGAGACTTAATTCATACGACACAATTTGCCACGAACATATTGAGTTCTATACTTTATATAACATAAAATATATTTTAGATAGAGCCGATATGAAAATTATTGATGTTCAAATGAACGGCATTAATGGTGGAAGTTTTGCAGTAACTGCTACAAGAAAAGATAGTACACTAAAGGCGAATGAAGTTTTAATTAATTGGTTATTCGAACAAGAAATTAAAATGAGTTTAGATACACCTAAACCATTCAGAGATTTTGAAGATAGAGTATACAAACATCGTGAATCTTTAAAAACTTTAATAGAATCTCTTTCTGTCGACGGTAAAAAAATTCTTGGATATGGTGCTTCTACAAAAGGAAATGTTCTTTTACAGTTTTGTAATTTTACTAATGAAAATGTTTTGGCAGTAGCAGATGTTAACCCTTTAAAATATGGTTGTTTTACACCTGGAACAAATATTCCAATTGTATCAGAACAAGATGCTCTAAAAATGAAACCAGATTATTATTTAGTATTACCGTGGCATTTTAAAGATGGAATTGTTAGAAGAGAACAAGAGTTTTTAAAAAATGGAGGAAAATTAATTTTTCCATTTCCAGAAATTGAAATCATAGGAGGTTAATGCGTAAGGCTCTTATTATAGGTTCTGAGGGGCAAGATGGTAGACTTTTAAATCTATTACTTACCACTAAAGGATATGAAGTTTGGGGAATAGGGAGGCCAATATCTCATTCTACAAACTATCTTTCATTTGATCTGGCAACCGATAACTTTTCTATTATTGAAGATCTTATCGTTAAACAAAAACCAAATGAGATTTATTATGTTGCTGCCTTTCATCAATCTTCCCAAGAAGACAATAATGCAAGGAATTTTGATTTTATTGAACGATCAATCAATGTTAATCAAACAGGATTTATGCGCATAATGGAAATATGTAGAAAGAATCACCCTGAAGTTAAAATAATGTATACAAGTTCTTCGCTTATTTTTTCAGGAGCTAAAAAACAGATTCAAAACGAGGATACTCCTCACGAATCACGTTGTATTTATTCAGTTTCAAAATGTGCAGCTATGGAAGCAGCAAAGTTTTACAGAGCTAATTATAATCTATTTGTTTCAATTGGAATTATGTATAATCACGAATCTGTTTTTCGCAAAGACTATTTTCTTTCAAAAAAGATTATTAACGAAACAAAAAAATTGGTAGAAAATAAAGTTACATCAATAACCATTGGAGATCTTTCTGCGATAACAGATTGGGGTTATGCGCCTGATTACGTGGAAGCTATGTGGCATATTTTACAATTAAATAAATCCGATGAGTATATTATTTCATCTGGTAAAGGGCATAAAGTTGGAGATTGGTTTGAAGTTTTATTTAAATACTTAAATAAAGACTGGAAACAATTTGTAAAAGAAGATCCTTCATTTATTATTAGAAAAAAACCAGTATTAATTGGAGATAATTCAAAGCTACTTGCAACAGGATGGAAACCTAAAGTGAATTTTGAGGAAATGGTTATTAGAATGTACAACAACAGTATTTAGATATGTCAATTTTTCAGGAATATTATTCAAAGCAAGAATTTGTGGACAAGTATATACAAGATCCCACAAATGCTATCGATGTAATTATACCAGTTTATCATACGAACGAACTTTGGAGAGCAAACCTTGTTACAATTTTTCGTGAAATTCCTGTAAAACGCTTACTTATAAGTGATGGAGGAGTAATTGATAATAGTATTGACATTGTAAAAGAATTTCCTAGAGTTGAAGTATTTAATCACAGACATTTTAAATCGCTTGGAAAATGTATAGCAGAACTGATAAAAGAAGTTAATGCAGATTGGTTTGCTTATTTACATTCTGATGTTTACTTGCCTCCTGGTTGGTTTGAAAATATGATAAAGCATAAAGGTGATTATGACTGGTATGGTTGCCCGATGGATATTACTGTAATGGTTAATTATAAATTAAGACCAGCTACTAGACCCTATGCGGGAAGCCAAATTGGAAGAAAAGAAGCTTTTGTAAAAGGTATTAATCGAGTTGATGATGATTATGTATATAGGCAAGAGGATTTCGTATTTAATAAAATTGTTGAAGATGCAGGCTATAAAACTGGGAAAATTGAAGACACCTTTCATTATCATCAAGTAATGTATAGAGCTAGTAAAGGTTTTGATATAAAAGTTAAATCAGTTCATGTTGATGTTAATCGGAGTGATGCTGAAAGAAAGAGAGCTAATGAAACACAAATTAAAGGTATTGTAAAGTATTTAGATCCTATTGAGCCATATATGATAAATGATTTTAAAGTTCACTTTCGTGAAATGATAAGAGAAGAAGAGTTAAATTATTTTGAATTTAGAAAATGGGTAAAGTATACTAATATCCGTTGGTTACCATATACTGCTTTTCCAATTTATGCAAAAGCCAAAAGTGGAAAACTATATGAAAAAGTATTACATCGTCTTTCTCAATTAAAAAACGGAAAATAAAAATATGTTGGGTAAAAAAGTATTAGTTACAGGTGCAGATGG
>SYAL01000022.1 GCA_005787585.1 Bacteroidota bacterium | reverse complement strand
TTCCTAATGCTTGAGAAGCAATTCCAATTCTTCCACCGCTTAAAGTTTTCATTGCAAATTTAAAACCAAAACCATCTTCACCAATTCGGTTTTCTTTAGGAACTTTTACGTTATCGAACATTAACGAATGAGTATCGCTACCACGAATTCCTAATTTATTTTCTTTAGGCCCCACAGTAAAACCTGGCATACCTTTTTCTAAAATCAATGCATTAATACCTCGATGTCCGTCATTTATATTGGTTTGTGCCATTACAATAAAAGTAGAGGCACTATTTCCATTGGTAATCCAGTTTTTAGTTCCATTTACAAGATAATAATCACCCTTATCAATTGCTGTGGTTTTTTGAGATGTTGCATCGCTTCCTGCTTCTGGTTCTGATAAACAAAATGCACCTATTTTTTCGCCTTTGGCCAAAGGCAATAAATATTTTTGTTTTTGCTCTTCGTTTCCAAAATTTTCTATACCCCAACAAACTAGTGAGTTATTAACGCTCATAATTACACTAGATGAAGCATCAACTTTAGATATTTCTTCCATTGCTAATACATATGAAATTGTATCCATTCCACCACCACCATATTTTGGATTTACCATCATTCCCATAAAACCTAGTTCACCCATCTTTTTTATTTGTTCGGTGGGAAACTTTTGGTATTCATCCCTTTCAATAACCCCAGGCTTGAGTTCATTTTGAGTGAATTCGCGAGCTGCTTTTTGAATCATTAAATGTTCTTCAGATAAATCAAAGTGCATGTTATTTTATTTTTAAAGTTTTTACTATATTTTTCGTAATCTTGTAAAGATATACCATTTATACAACCAAAAAAAAAGAATTTTTAATAAATTTTTACCTTATAAAATAATTTTTTTTGTATTATATCTACAAATTTAATGTGAAAATGTTTAATGAAAACTGAATATAATAATAATCGAGTTATTGGATTAATGAGTGGGACTTCTTTAGATGGATTAGATATAGCTTTATGTGAATTTAAAGAGTATTTAGGATGTTTTTCTTTCAAAATAATAGGGGCCAAAACAATTTCCTATAATATAGATTGGAAAAAAAAATTATCAAACGCTCAACATCTTTCTGCTAGTCAATATTTTGAAACTCACACCGCTTATGGCCGTTTTATCGCAAATGAAACGATTCAGTTTTTAAAGTCATTATCTATTATGCCAAATGCAATCGCATCTCATGGACATACTGTTTTTCATCAGCCAAATCTTGGTTTTACAAATCAAATTGGGTGTGGAGCTACTATTGCTGCAGTTACTGGATTAAATACTGTATGTGATTTTAGAAGTACGGATATTTCTTTGGCAGGTCAAGGTGCTCCTTTAGTTCCTATAGGCGATAAACTTTTATTTGGAGACTATGCCGCCTGTTTAAATATAGGGGGTATTGCTAATATTTCTTATGATAATAAAAGTGGAGATCGAATAGCTTACGATTTGTGTGTTGCAAATATTTTATTAAATTATTTAGCTGAAAAAAAGGGTTTTTTATTTGATAATGGCGGAGAGATGGCTAAATCAGGATTGGTAGACGATTTATTATTAAATCAGTTAAATGCTCTAGATTATTATGAAAAGAAGGGCGCTAAATCTATTGGAAGAGAGTGGTTTGAAAATAATATTTTGAATTTTTTTGATGCCAAAGAAAAAGAAGTAATAAATTTATTAGCAACTGCTACAGAGCATATTGCATCGGTAATTGCCACAGAATTAAATAATAATAAAATAAAAAATGTTTTATTAACAGGTGGTGGAACTTTTAATTCTTTTTTAATTGATCGCATTAAATCAAAAACAAATTCTATTCTTGTAATTCCTTCTGATGAGCTTATAAATTTTAAAGAAGCGATTATTTTTGCTTTTTTAGGTTATTTAAGATTAAATCAAATCACTAATACTTTAAAAACAGTAACAGGAGCAATTAGAGATAGCATTGGTGGGGCAGTTTATTTGGGGTAATTTTTAAGATGTATTTTTCAACTCAAATTGCGGCCATCAATAGATTAATGTCTTTAAAAGGAAGGTTAAAGGCTTCGCCTAAAAACTGATTGGTTAAAATACCGTTATAGATGTAAACACCATTTCTTAAACCCGAATCTTTTTTTACTATTCCTTCGATCCCGCCTTCGTCGCCCATATTTAATATAATTTGCGAAAAAATATTACTTAAGGCATATGAAGCAGTTCGGGCTACTCGGCTATTAATATTTGGAACACAATAATGAATAACACCATGTTTACGAAAGACTGGTTTAGTATGATTAGTTACTTCTGATGTTTCGAAAACACCCCCTTGATCAATACTTACATCAATAATTACAGAACCATTTTTCATTTCGCTTACCATGTTTTCAGAAACTACACAAGGTGTTCTTCCACGATTAGCTCTGAGAGCTCCAATAACTACATCTGCAGTTTTTAAATGTTTTTCTAATACTTTAGGAACAATTACTGAAGTAAATACTCTACTTCCAAGTTGGCCTTGAAGCCTTCTTAAACGAGACGTAGAATTGTCAAATATTTTAACTGTTGCCCCTAATCCAATTGCTGCTCGTGCTGCAAATTCTCCTACAGTTCCTGCACCAATTATAATTACTTCAGTTGGCGATATTCCACTAATGCCACCTAAAATAGAGCCCACACCATTATTTACATTACTTAATAATTCTGCAGCAATAGAAATACTTGTGCCACCTGCAATTTCTCCCATAGCTCTAATTACCGGAAAAATACCAGCCTCGTCAATAATTAAATCAAAAGCAACACAATTTAATTTTTTAGAAATTAATTTTTTTAAAAAATCTTGTGGCTGAACACTTAATTGTAAGGAACTAAATAAGGTTTGTTTAGGTTGCATAAGTTCAATTTCTTCAATAGTAGGTGGAGCAATTTTAAAAATTGTATCTGCTTTATAAACTTCAACTGAACTCAAAACAATTTCAGCTCCAGCTTCGCTATACTCGCTATCATCAAAATTAGCAGCCTTGCCTGCGCCGGTTTCTAAAATCACTCGGTGACCGTTATTTACAAGTAATGCAACGGCATCTGGCACCAGAGCAACACGGTTTTCTTGAAATGCAATTTCTTTTGGAATTCCAATAAATAGTTTGCCTTTTTTACGAGCTGTTTCTAACATTTCTTCTTGAGGAGCAAAGGCCCCTTTAGTTAGAGAAAACAATACATCTTTTGTCATTACCATAATCTGATATTATTAATTAATACTTAGGTCCTTTGTAAATAGGGCTGTTACAATCATCAATTTCCCTCTTTTTTTTTCTAAAAACTAAACCAAATCGTGTTTCAAGAGTTCGATTTCTTATTGATGTATTTGTAGATTTATTAGTATGGTTGTGTGAAATTATATCAGAATTCCAGTGATACTCGATAAAGGTACTAATATTTTTTACTAATTTAAATTCGTAACCTAGAGCTAAATTTCCACTAAACCAAAATTTCGGAAAATCGGCACTAAATGGAGTAAAAACTGATAAACTAGATTTATATAAGTATTCTATTCTTAAACCAGGCATAAAATACCAATTTTCATTTCCGATTTTACGATAAAATTTAGCGTAGTTGTTAAATTGAATATAGGTGTATTCGTTTGGACTATAACTACCACTTCTTTTACCACTTATGGGCTCAATAACCTCCATTTCATAAGCACCTTTATTGGAATACTCTAATTCTGTTTGCCAGCGTAGTTTTTCATTACCTAATTCTAAAAAACAACCTGTTCCCCAATTAAAAAATTCTTTTGAAATATGTGATTGTGGATAAAAGTATTCAGGGAAATATTTAAAAGCAGAATCATCATTTTTTTTATCGGTATCAGAATTTTTATAGTAATGAGCTGATTGAGTTAATGAACCGAAAAAGCCAAAACCTTTAAAGTTTTTTTGAGCAATCAAACAACTATTTAAAATAATAAAAAAACAAATAAATAATTTTTTCATTTTACGATTGATTATACACTTATTGCTTCAACGTTTTGTTGTATTTTTTTTATTAAACCTTGTAATACTTTTCCTGGACCTACTTCAAAAAAATGAGTTGCACCATCGTTTGCCATCTGTTTTATACTTTGAGTCCATTTTACAGGAGCTGTTAATTGAGCGATTAAGTTTTTTTGTATTTCGTTTGGGTTTGATACTGCACTTGCAGTAGTATTTTGGTATATGGCACAAATTGGCGAATTAAATTTAGTTAAGTTAATTGCAGATTCTAATTCAACTCTTGCTGGCTCCATCAGAGGAGAATGGAAAGCACCACCAACAGGCAAAACTAATGCTCGTTTAGCCCCTGCTGCTAGTAATTTTTCACAAGCAATTTTTATTCCTTCGTTGCTTCCAGAAATAACTAATTGGCCTTGACAATTATAGTTTGCTGGCACCACAATTTTTCCGGATGAGTTAATTTCAGCGCAAATATTTTCAATAATAGTTTCATCAAGATTTAAAATTGCTGCCATAGCGCTTGGGTTAATTTCACAAGCTTTTTGCATTGCCAAAGCGCGTTTGTAAACTAATTTTAAGGCGTCTTCAAAACTTAATGTTTTATTTGCCACTAATGCAGAAAACTCGCCTAAAGAATGACCGGCTACCATGTCGGGTAAAAATTTTTTTCCAATAGTAATTGAGAGAATTACCGAATGAAGAAATATCGCAGGTTGAGTGATTTTGGTTTGTTTTAATTCTTCTTCAGAACCATTAAACATTGTTTCGGTAATTCTGAATCCTAAAATTTCATTAGCATTTTCAAATAATTTTTTAGCATCAGGATTATTATCGTATAAATCTTTTCCCATACCCTTGTATTGAGAACCTTGTCCAGGAAACACGTATGCATTTTTCATTAAGCGTTTAAAATTAAGTGTATACGTAAATTTAATAGAAAATTGCAAATAAAAAACTAAATTTTTATTGAATATTCAACGAGCTTATGTTAGAAAAGGAATTAAAAATTGGGCTTTTTTCTATTGATGAATCCGCCTCCCACTAAATCATTTCCTTCATAAAATACTGCGCTTTGACCAGGAGCTACACCGTTTACTGGAGAGTGAAAAATAACATCTAATTTATCGCCGATTACATTAATTGTAGCAAGCGTTCCAGGATCTTTATATCTGATTTTTGTAAGGCCAACAAAATCTTCGGGTAAGTGCTCGTATTTTATTAAATTAAAATCTCGAATTTGTAAATGATTTTCTTCTAAATCTTCTTTATCGCCGAGTATAACCGTGTTTGTTTCTGGAATAATTTCTTTAACAAAAACTGGAGCACCTAATGCAATTTCGAGGCCTTTTCTTTGACCGACTGTATAAAATGGATAACCACGATGTTTGCCAACTATTTTGTTTTTAAAAAGATAATTTCCACCATCAACTTTGTCTTCTAAATCTGGTAGTCGATGTTTTAAAAAATCGCGATAATTATTATCAGGAACGAAACAAATGTCGTAGCTCTCACTTTTGCCGGCTAAATCTATAAAGCCAGCATCATTAGCCATTTGTTTTATTTCAGTTTTTTTAAATTTTCCCAGCGGAAACATAGTGCGTTTTAAACTCTCTTGCCCCAAACCCCATAAAACATAAGTTTGATCTTTTGTTTGATCTAAACCTTTAAAAACTACTCTTCGATTATTTTCTTCTCTTACTTGCGCATAATGACCAGTTGCAATAAATTCACAATCCAACATATCGGCGCGTTTTAATAAGGCATCCCATTTAATGTGCGTATTACATAACACGCATGGGTTAGGGGTTCGTCCAGCTAAATACTCTTCAACAAAATTGTTAATAATAAATTCACCAAACTCTCCTCTAATATCTAAAATATAATGCGGGAAACCGAAAGAAACGGCAATAGACCGAGCATCATTTATACTATCTAAACTACAACAACCAGTTTCGCGTTTACTAGATCCGGAGCTTTCATATTCCCAAGTTTTCATAGTAATGCCAATAACTTCATAACCTTGATTGTGCAACATCATTGCAGCTACACTGCTGTCTATTCCTCCGCTCATTGCAACCAATACTTTTCCATGTTTACTCATGATATAATTACAAATAAAATTAAACGATTCATTTTTTTTTAGATTCTATTTTTTTGAATCTGTTTTATTTATTTCTGCCTTTTGCTTATCCTTGTTTAGTTTGTTTTTAGCTAAAAATTCTTCCATTTCTTTTTTTGAGCATAATTTATTGTTTTGATATAATTCCTTTTCTGTTATTTTTCCTTTTTCATCTTTATAAACCCATATGCCATTTTTTTGACCTTTAGAGTAGAAACCTTCAGCTACTTCGATACCATTTGGGTAGTAATAACACACTTTACCATTCAATACTCCATTAATATAATTACCCATATTTTTTAAATTTTTACCATCGAAGTATTGTTTAAACTCGCCATGCTGAATGTCTTGCTTGTAATTTTTTTCTTCTGAAATTGAACCATCAGGTAAATAGACAAAACTTGCGCCTTCTTTTTTTCCTTTTATGTAATTTTCTTTTGAGATTAATAGGCCTGAGTCATCATAATAAAACCAGGTACTATCTTTCAGTTCTTTAAAATATTTTCCTTTAGCCATTTTTTTTCCATTTATATTAAATAATTCTGAATATGAAGTTTCACCATTATTGCTAAAGATCATAATAGCTTTAATTGAATCGTTTGGGTGATAGTATTTAAATTTTCCAATGGGTATATTATTTAAAAAAGCCCCTTCATAAATCAACTTATTTGTTTTATCATCTTTTTTTTTCCAATAGCCTTGTTTTTTTCCATTAGCATCTATTGTTTGACTTAAACAAAAAATATTAGAGAGTACAATTAGGCAACAAAAAATTTTTTTCATGTTTTTATAATTCGAAATTAGGATAAAGATACATTAAAATAATTTTAAAAAAACAAAAGAGAAATACGCGAATAAAAAAATTATTTTAGTTTGATTTTATATTTCTGAGCCATTTTATTGAGCTGTTCGTCGTTTATTCTATGTTTGTTTTTACCTTGATGATAGTTTTCAACTGTAGCAACAAAAACTTTGTAATTATATATTTTCGATATTTTAAAATAAGGTTCAATTTCCCAATCAAGTGTAAATGTATTATCGAGAATAATTTTTTCAATCTTATTTTTCATTGCTAATTCAGTTAAATCCTCACAATTTTTATAAGCTAAATGATTTTTATCAAATTCAAAATTATAATTATTTGTTTCAGGATTTATAAAATAGCTATCAATAGAATAAACCGGCCATTTATCATTTTCGCTTAATAATTTTGCTAGGGTAGATTTACCTGAACCTGGCAACCCTCTTAAAATAATTAAAGAACTCATATCAATTAAAGTGATTGTGTTTTTTTATTTATGCTACATATTTCTTCTGTATTGACCGCCCACTTCAAATAATGCACTTGTGATTTGTCCTAAACTTAAATATTTAGAAGCTTCCATCAATTCTGTAAATATATTTTTATTATGGATTGCAGCTGATTGAAGATTTGAAATCATTATTTGAGATTTATCTTGATATGTTTTGTGCAATTGATTTAGCATATTAATTTGATATTCTTTTTCATCTTCAGTAGAACGTATAACTTCTCTTGGAATAATGGTTGGGCTTCCTTTACTTGATAAGAAAGTATTTACTCCAATAATAGGGTATTCACCTGTATGTTTAAGAGTTTCATAATATAAACTTTCTTCTTGTATTTGTCCGCGTTGATACATTGTTTCCATTGCACCTAAAACACCCCCACGTTCTGAAATTTTATCAAATTCTTTTAATACAGCTTCTTCTACTAAATCAGTTAATTCTTCTATAATAAAAGATCCTTGTAATGGATTTTCATTTTTTGCTAAACCAAGTTCTCTATTAATAATTAGTTGAATAGCCATTGCTCTGCGAACAGATTCTTCTGTGGGCGTTGTAATTGCTTCATCATAAGCATTTGTATGTAATGAGTTACAATTGTCGTATATAGCGTAAAGGGCTTGCAATGTCGTACGAATATCATTAAAATCAATTTCTTGAGCATGAAGGGAACGTCCAGAAGTTTGAATATGATATTTCAACATTTGACTTCTTTCATTTCCATTGTATCTTAATTTCATTGCTTTTGCCCATATTCTTCGGCTTACACGACCAATAACACTGTATTCTGGATCAATGCCATTACTAAAAAAGAAGGATAAGTTAGGAGCAAAATCATCAATATGCATACCTCTGCTTAAATAGTATTCAACAAATGTAAAGCCATTTGCTAATGTAAAAGCTAATTGAGAAATAGGATTAGCGCCTGCTTCGGCAATGTGATACCCACTAATAGAAACAGAATAGAAGTTTCGTACCTTTTGATCGATGAAATATTGTTGAACATCGCCCATTAATCTTAAACTAAATTCTGTACTAAATATACAGGTGTTTTGAGCTTGATCCTCCTTTAAAATATCTGCTTGAACAGTACCACGAACTTGAGACAGTGTATTTGATTTTATTTTTTCATAAATATTTTTTGGTAATACTTGATCTCCTGTAATGCCTAATAGCATAAGTCCTAGCCCATTATTACCTTCGGGTAATTCGCCTTGATAAGTTGGTTTTACGGAGCCTTTTGTTTTATAAATTGTTGTAATTTTTGCTTCTACTTCTTTTTCTAAATTATTTTCTTTAATGTATAATTCACATTGTTGATCGATGGCTGCATTCATAAAAAAAGCTGCTAGAGTCGGAGCTGGGCCATTAATTGTCATTGATACTGATGTTTTTGAATTAGCTAAATTAAAACCACTATATAATTTTTTAGCATCATCTAAACAACAAATACTTACACCACTATTTCCTATTTTACCATAAATATCTGGGCGGTAATCTGGATTATTTCCATAAAGGGTAACACTATCAAAAGCTGTGCTTAGTCGAGCAGCTGGCAATCCTTTACTTACATAATGAAAACGTTTGTTTGTTCTTTCGGGGCCACCTTCGCCCGCAAACATTCTTGTTGGATCTTCACCTTCTCTTTTAAAAGGATAAATGCCAGCAGTAAAGGGAAAATCGCCAGGAAAGTTTTCTTGCAAATTCCATTTTAAAATATCTCCCCAAGAAGTGAACTTTGGAGAAGCGATTTTTGGTATTTTTGAATGTGATAAAGATTCATAATGAGTATTTATTTTTAAAATTTTATCACGCACTTTAAATTCATAAAATTCATTGCTAAATAATTTCTTTTTAGCTTCCCATCCTTCAATCAAAAGAAAATACTTTGGATCTAGATCTAATTTATTTTTTTCAAAAACATTTTTTAATGTATTAATTAAAATTTCTTTATCATCAATGTTGGATTCAGAAATTGTTTCGATGGTTTTTTGAATACCAAAAAGTTTTTGAGCGACCTCTACTTGACGATTTACACGCTTATCATATTGACGGTTATTTTCGGAGATTTCGCTTAAGTAACGAGTTTTAGAAGGAGGTATAATGTATATTTTTTCGCTCATTTCTTCGGTTATATGAAATTGAGAAGCTAATGATTTATTTCTTGTTTTCTCAACCATTTTATTCATCACTGCTTTGTAAAGCCGATTCATTCCTGGATCGTTAAATTGAGAAGCGATGGTTCCGAATACGGGTATATCTTCTTCGGCAATATCCCAGAGATTATGATTACGTTTATATTGTTTTTTTACATCTCTTATGGCATCTAAGGCACCGCGTTTATCAAATTTATTTAATGCAATAATATCTGCAAAATCGAGCATATCAATTTTTTCTAATTGAGTTGCAGCACCATATTCAGGTGTCATTACATACAAACTCATATTGGAATGTTCTATGATTTCGGTATCGGATTGTCCAATACCTGAAGTTTCTAAAATAATTAAATCAAAGCTAGCTGCTTTGCAAATATTAACTGCATCTTGAACATATTTACTAAGAGCTAAATTGCTTTGTCGGGTTGCTAAAGATCGCATGTAAACGCGTTCATTATTAATGGCATTCATCCTAATTCGATCTCCTAAAAGAGCCCCACCTGTTTTTCGTTTAGATGGATCTACAGAAATTATGGCAATTTGTTTTTCTTTAAAATCAACTAGAAAACGTCGAACTAATTCATCTACTAAACTTGATTTTCCGGCACCGCCAGTTCCGGTAATACCTAAAACATGGGTGGATGATTTTTCTGCTTTTGCTTTTAGTTCGTTAAGTAAAACAATGTTTTCATCATTAAAATTTTCTGCGGCTGAAATAATTCTTGCAATAGATTTGTATTCTCTTTTTTCAATTTTATCAACATCTTCTTTAATATTAGTTCCGGTAACGAAATCGCATTTTATTAATAAGTCATTTATCATACCCTGTAATCCTAATGCTCGACCATCGTCAGGAGTATAAAGCTTTGTAATTCCATAAGCATGTAACTCTTCTATTTCATTGGGAAGAATAACACCTCCGCCTCCTCCAAATAATTTAATATGTTCGCAACCTTTTTGTTTTAATAAATCGAACATATATTTAAAATATTCAACATGGCCTCCCTGATAGCTTGTTACTGCAATAGCGTTTGCATCTTCTTGAATGGCACAATTAACAACTTCTTGAGCGCTTCTATCATGACCTAAATGTATAACTTCAACACCGCTCGATTGAATAATTCGTCGCATGATATTAATAGCAGCATCGTGGCCATCAAATAAAGCAGCCGCGGTAACAATTCGAATTTTATGTTTTGACTTATATGGTGAGTTATCCATGATTTAAATTAAATTTAGAGTTATAAAGCTAATGTTTTAAAGCTATTTTTTCAATAAATTTAATAACAAATTCAATTTTAAATTTAAATAATATAATTGATTTTTTTTGAATCAGCTTTTAAATAAATTAAATCAAAATTAAACTTTTACTTTTATATTAAATAAATAAAATAATTTGGGCGAATTAGATGGTAATTTGATTTTAGAATTATTTAGTAACAAAAAACTAGTTTATTTTTTAATTTTCCAATTATTTTTAAACTGTTAAAATATGAGATTTTTATTAATATAATTTTATGTTTAACCCAATTAGAACCAGTTTCTTCATATAGTGTTGAAAACTTAGAATTATTTTTTATTTAATTAGACCTATATTTATTTTATCAAATTGAAAAAATATGGCTATAACTGAAAAAGAAGAGATTCAGAAATTGTATTATTCAATAACTGAGGTGTCTGAAATGTTTGAGTTGAATGCAAGCACCTTGCGCTTTTGGGAAAAAGAATTTGATATTCTCAAACCAACAAAAAATAAAAAGGGTAATCGTTTATTTACTCAAAAAGATATAGATTTATTAAGAAAAATTGTTGAGTTAGTTAAACAGAAGGGTTATACAATTCAAGGGGCAAAGGATCAATTAAAAAATAAATCTATCCAAAAAAAATTAGATAATAATAATGAAAAAGTAATTGAAAAATTAAAATTAATAAAATCTAAACTAATTATCATTCGAGATAAGGATATATAAAGATTTTAATAATAACTATTTTTTTATTTTGTTACTTTCTTATTCTAATCTATTCTTTTTTTAAATTATGTTGTTCTTTTCAAAAAAAACATTTCCTATATTTTCAAATAAACTAGCCATAAATTTTATTAATTAATAAATATTTTATTTTAAAATTATGTTTACTATAGATTCTCATACACATATTATTCCAAAAAATCTTCCGGATTTTTCAAATAAGTTTGGTTATGGTGAATTTATAACTTTAAATCATCATCAAGAAGGAAAAGCATTTATGATGAAAGGGGGGAATTTTTTTAGAGAAATAATTTCTAATTGCTGGGATCCCGAAGTTCGAATTTATGAAATGAAACAACATACTATTGATATGCAGGTTATTTGTACAATCCCAGTAATGTTTAATTATTGGGCAAAGGCAAACGATGCACTTTTTGTGAGTCAATTTTTAAATGATGATATCGCAAATACTGTTTCTAATTATCCTGACAAATTTATTGGCTTAGCTTCAGTTCCTTTACAAGATACAACCAAGGCTATTAGAGAATTAGAACGTTGTATGAACAATAATTTTAGAGGTGTTCAAATAGGAACTAATATAAATAATTTAAATCTAAACGAACCTCAATTTGATGAATTTTTTTCAGCATGTGAAAGTTTAGGGGCTTCTATTTTAGTTCATCCATGGCAAATGATGGGACAGGAAAACATGAATAAATATTGGTTGCCTTGGTTAGTTGGAATGCCTGCTGAAATTAGTAGAGCAATATGCAGTATGATTTTTGGAGGTGTATTTGAAAAATATAAAAATTTAAAAGTATGTTTTGCTCATGGTGGTGGTTCTTTTTTGCCAACAATAAGTCGTATTGAACATGGTTGGAAATCTCGCCCAGATTTAGTAGCCATAGATAATAATATAAATCCTAAAAAATATTTAGGGAAATTTTGGGTTGATAGCCATCTTTGTGATCATAAAATGTTACAATATGTAATTGATTTAATGGGCGCTGAAAAAGTTATTCAAGGAAGTGATTATCCTTTCCCATTGGGTGAATCAGTTGCGGGAGAATTAGTCAGATTAGCTCCAATTAAGAATAAAGAAAAGGAAATGATTTTAGCCTTATCAGCAAAAGCTTGGTTGGGTTTATAATTTTGTAACCAATGCAGTATTACCTTCTATTTTAAATTTCCAATCTTGAGAGAAAATTTTTGGTAAAAATCTTTTATATAAACACATTCTTGCATTTTCGATTTTACCAGCCTCACCGTCACGACCAACAGCATTAAATTCATATACATTTACTTTTGTGTGTTCAGACATATAATTTTTAATAATTTCGACAATCGTGTTCATTACCTGATATACCTCTCCACGATTTGTTGTAATATATTCTTCGCCTTCAAATTCTTCATTAATTACTCCAAAAACTATACTGGTGTGAAGAATATTATCTTGAAGTCTTCCAAATCGAACCTCGTAACGTAAACTACTTTTTGTATTAAAATAATATACACCTGCACTTGGTATAGCAGGAAATTCAATAGGTAAAATATTTTTATAGATAATAGTCAAGATACGGATTAAATAAAAATTTATTTTTTGTTAAAATAAGACGCTACTATTAAATCTTTTCCGCTATTACTGTAATCATAAAATCCCTTACCCGATTTTACTCCTAAATTTCCAGCAGTTACCATATTTATTAATAGTGGACAAGGAGCATACTTAGGATTACCAAATCCATCTTGTATTACACGCAAAATATTTAAACAAATATCTAAACCTATAAAATCTGCTAATTGCAACGGACCCATAGGATGGGCCATACCCAACTTCATTACAGTATCAATCTCTTCTACTCCTGCTACTCCTTCATTTAAAGTAATTATTGCTTCGTTAATCATAGGCATTAAAATTTTATTAGCTACAAATCCAGGAAAATCATTAACCTCAACAGGGTTTTTATTTAATTTTTTAGAGGTTTCCATAATTAAGTTACATACCTCTTCAGAGGTACTAAAACCACGAATAACTTCAACTAATTTCATAACTGGCACTGGATTCATAAAATGCATGCCAATTACCTTATCTGGTCGTTGAGTAACTGATGCAATTTTTGTGATAGATATTGATGACGTATTGCTGGCAAATATGGTACTTGGTTTGCAAATAGAATCCAATTGTTTAAATATTTTTAGTTTAATATCAATATTTTCGCTTGCAGCTTCTACTACAAGATCTGCTTGCGATGAAGCAAGAACAATATCCGTATGTGTAGTTATGTTTTTTAAGGTATTATTTTTTTGTTCTTCAGAGATATTTCCTTTTAGTATTTGCCGATCTAAATTTTTAGTGATAGTATTAACTGCTTTTTGAAGCATTTGTTCGTTAATATCTAATAAGTTTACAAGATAACCAAACTGCGCAAACGCATGTGCAATCCCGTTGCCCATTGTTCCACTTCCAATAACGGTAATATTTTTCATTTTTTTATTTTATTATATAAATCTACTTTACAAATTTGGTTTAAACAAAGAAATTATTAATCTTTTTTTATTATTCAATGCAAAAAAAAACCTTAAACGTTTGTTTAAGGTTTTTTTAATTGTAATTTTTATTTAGTTTGTAATACTTATTTTCTTTTCTAGTTCTTCAACGTATGCTTTGAAACGTTTATCAGTATCCATCAAATTATTAACTGTTCTGCAGGCGTGTAATACAGTGGCATGATCTTTCCCTCCACAATGCATACCAATAGTTGCTAAAGATGATTTTGTCATGCTTTTTGCAAAATACATAGCAATTTGCCGAGCCTGAACTACTTCGCGTTTGCGTGTTTTAGATTTCATAGTGTCTATAGCTAAATCAAAATAATCGCAAACTACCTTTTGAATATAATCGATAGAAACTTCTCTTGCTGTAGTTTTTACAAATTTATCAATCATTGTTTTAGCTAGTTCCAAAGTGATTGTTTTTTTATTTAAACTAGATTGGGCAAGTAATGATATTAATGCACCTTCTAATTCACGAACATTTGATGTAATGCTATAAGCTAAGTATTCATTTACTTCTTTAGGTAGTTGAATCCCTTCGTTATAAACTTTTTTATCTAAAATAGCGATTCGAGTTTCTAAACCTGGAGATTGAAGGTCGGCACTTAATCCCCATTTAAATCGCGATAATAAGCGTTGTTCAATACCTTGAATATCAACAGGAGCTTTATCTGAGGTTAAAACAATTTGTTTACCCAATTGATGAAGGTGATTAAAAATATGGAAGAAGACATCTTGTGTTTTTTCTTTACCAGCAAAATATTGTACATCATCAATAATTAAAACATCGATCATTTGATAAAAGTGAACAAAATCGTTTTGATTATTATTTTTTATAGATTCTATAAATTGAGTGATAAATTTTTCTGATTGAACGAATAATACTGTTTTGTTGGGAAAATTCTTTTTTACTTCAATTCCTATTGCTTGAGCTAAATGTGATTTCCCTAATCCAACACCTCCGTATAATAATAAGGGGTTAAAGGCGTTACCTCCAGGTTTTTGAGCAACAGCATAACCTGCGCTTCGAGATAAACGATTACAATCTCCTTCTACAAAATTATCAAAGCTATAATTAGGATTTAATTGTGATTCTACTTGAACCTTTTTTAAACCTGGAATTACAAATGGGTTTTTAATACTATTTCCAGTTCCTATATCTATTGGCATAGATACGGATGGATTCTTTAAATTAGTATTTATATTTGGTAATTTAAAAGTAATTGGAGTTTCAGTTTTACCCGAAGCGTTGTCCATAATAATATTATATTCTAATTTACCATCAGAACCAAGTTCTTTTTTTATTACTTTTTTTACAAGAGTAATATAGTGTTCTTCAATCCATTCATAAAAAAACTGCGATGGTACTTGAATAGTTAATACATTATTATTTAGCTTGATTGGTTTAATAGGTTCAAACCAAGTTTTAAAATTTTGTGGGCTAACATTATCATTAATAATTTCTAAGCAACTATTCCAAACTTGTTCAGCAGTTTTTTCTCTCGTCATGTTATTTTAAAATTTTTAGTTTGTATAATATTTTAGTTAATTAATCTTAATGTGTTCGTAAATATAATATGATTATTTGTTTTTGCAATATTTAAAAATAAATAAATAA
>SYAL01000021.1 GCA_005787585.1 Bacteroidota bacterium | reverse complement strand
ATTTTCAGCGGTTTTTTTGTTTTAATTATATATAAATACTTTTAAATTTATTACAATAATTTTTAGAATAATAAATAAAAATATAATTTATAGTTTGATCGAAATGTGTTTTTTAATAGGATAAGAGTCAGAAATAAAGGTTCCAAAATGCAGTCAAAATAATAATATAAATATAAGTGATGAAGATGATGAAATTTATCCCATTAATTATCCTGACGGATACATAAATGTTAGAGGAGGAAAAAAATAGAAAGTTTAAAATAATTTTTCGAATAAACGATGGGAAAAATTTAAGGTAATCTGAAGAAAAGTGATTGGTTGAAAATAAATTGAATGTAAAAACTGAATATGTTCACAAAAGTAGAATTAATTTATTAGAATAACCATAAAATACAGGATAAAAGCCTTATTGTCAATCCTTATTATGGGGGTATAGTTGGGAATATATCTAAATTAAAAAACCTTTACTATTGATAACCAAGAGTTTAATTTTTTAAAAGTAGTCCCACTTGGATTCGAACCAAGGGCCGCAGGTTTAGAAAACCTGTGCTCTATCCAACTGAGCTATGGGACCAGTTAAAACCACAAAAATTATTTTTTGAGAATGTAAAGGTAAAAAAAGATATTATCTAAACAATTATAATTATTTTAGTCCGTTAACTATAATAACTCTGCAACTATCTATCATAATTGTTAATTATAACGTAAAGCACTTTATTGAACAGTGTCTTTTTTCGGTATTTAAGGCCTTAAATAATATCTCTGCTGAAGTTTTTGTAGTCGATAATAATTCTGTAGATGGCTCTATTGAGCTGATTAAAAATAAATTTCCTCAAGTTATTCTTATCCATAATAAAACTAACCGTGGTTTTTCTGTTGCTAATAATCAAGCTATAATTTTGTCTAAAGGGCATTATGTGCTACTATTAAATCCAGATACCGTTGTACAAGAAGATACTTTTAAAAAAACTTTACAATTTATGGATACGCACCCCGAAGCCGGAGCTTTAGGTATAAAAATGCTAGATGGAAAAGGTAATTTTTTGCCAGAAAGTAAGCGTGGATTGCCTAAACCCGAAGTTGCTTTTTATAAAATATTTGGATTGGCAAAATTATTTCCCCGATCACATAAATTTGGACAATACCATTTAACTTATCTAGATAAAAATAAAAATAATGAAGTGGCTGTATTAAGTGGAGCTTTTATGCTCTTGAGAAAAGAAACGTTAAACAAGATTGGCCTTCTTGACGAAGCTTATTTTATGTACGGAGAAGATATTGATTTATCCTATAGAATTTCTCAAGGGGGATATAAAAATTATTATTTTGCAGAAAGTAGCATTATTCATTATAAAGGCGAAAGTACTAAAAAAAGTAGCATTAATTATGTGATTATTTTTTATAAAGCGATGGCTATTTTTTCAAAAAAACATTTTAAGAAAAATAATGCAAGAGCATTTCACCTATTAATTTATTTTGCTATATATATACGTGCGTCCGCAGCAATTTCTAAAAGATTAATTAAGCAGTTATTTTTTCCGGTAATCGACTTCACTCTGATTTTAATGGGTATTTATTTTTGTAAAACTATTTATGAAATTAATTTCAAACTTTATCCCAATTTTTATTCTACAAAAATAATTGACTTCTTTTTTCCAATATATACTTTTATTTGGATGTTTTTTGTTTATCTCAGTGGAGGATATGATGCCCCACAGCGAATAAAAAATATTTTAAGGGGTGTTTTAATTGGAACAGCATTTATTTTAATTATTTACTCACTATTACCAGAATATTATCGCTTTTCGCGTGCATTAATTTTAATTGGATCTGTAAATACTCTTTTTATTTATATTATTACTCGTATTTTTTATAGTTTAATGAAAATAAAAAGATTTAAACTTAATGGACATAAAACCAATGCAAGAATAGCGATTATTGGAAGTGAATTAGAGTTTAATCGTGTTAGCGAATTATTAAAACAAACTAATATTAAATCAGAATACATTGGCTTTATAAGTAAAGATTTAAGTGGAACTTCAAATCAAAATTACATTGGTCATTTTGATCAAATTAACGAAGCTATTGATATACATCAGCTAAATGAAATTATATTTTGTGCCCGCGATATTTCTTCGCAAAGTATTATTGATAAAATGATAACTCTGGTAACAAAAGGAGTTGAGTTTAAAATTGCACCGCCGGAAAGCCTATCTATTATTGGCAGTAATAGTATTGATACTGCTGGTGATTTGTATGTAATTGATTTAAATAATTTAGGCAGGTCATCAAATAAACGCATGAAGCGACTATTAGACATTACTATTAGTATTTTATTTATTTTATTTAGTTGGATATTGATTTGGTTTCAAAAAAATAAATTAAACTTTATTGGTAATGTATTTAAAGTTTTATTCGGAATTTATTCTTGGGTAGGATATGGTAAAGATACAAGAAAAGATTTACCATCCATAAGATTATCTGTATTAACTCCAGCAGATAGTATTGAAGATAAAAATGATTATGAGAGAATAAATAAATATTACTTAAATTATTCTAAAGATTATAAATTAGAAAATGACTTAAAAATAATTTTCAGCCAATTAAATGAGCTTGGACGATAAATGTTAAACTTTGTTTAATGATTGCTAAGGCCAAATAATATTAGCAATTTTAAGGATAAATCAAAATTTAATGAAATCATACATTGCTTGCAGCCTCTTTATTTTATTTTCTTTTTATATTGATGCTCAAGATCAAAATCCGATTACTTGGATGGCTAATTATAAAACCATTAACTCTTCTGAGGGTGTTATAATTATAAATGCTAATATTGAAAAAAACTGGCATATATTTTCACAAAAGCCAACCGATGCTGGTCCGATCCCAACTTCTTTTATTTTCCCCCCCTCAAAGCAATATCAATTAATGGGTAATACTGAAGAAGTAAATGTAAAAGAAGAATTTATAAAAGAATTTGACGCTATGCTTTTTTTATTTACATCAAAAGCCGAATTTAGTCAGAAAGTAAAACTAATGAGTAAACCAGGATTTAATATTAAATTTAAAGTAGAGTATATGTGTTGTAATGACCAGATGTGCCTTCCGCCAAAATTGATAGAATTAAATATAAAAACGCAATAAAAAATTAATAGTATTTTTAATATTTTAATAAAAAAGAAGTGTTATGAAGAGATTTTTTATTTTATTTTTAATTTTAATTTTCAACTCAACCTTATTCAGCCAGTCTAAACAATATGTAAGCTGGAGTTATTCTCAAAAAAAAATTAATACCAATGAATTTGAATTAACTTTTAAAGCTAAAATAGAGCCAACTTGGCATTTGTATTCTCAAATAGAAACTCCAGATGGGCCTTTGCCAACTATTTTTGAGTTTGAAAAATCTAAGGATTATATTTTGATTGGCAAAACAATTGAACCCACTCCAATAGAGCATGCCGAACCTGTTTTTGATAATTTAGTAGTTCGGTATTTTGAAAATGTAGCCATATTTAAACAAAAAATAAAAGTAATAAGCAATAATCCTTTTATTGTAAAAGGATTTATTGATGGTATGGTATGCAACGAAAGTCAGTGTCAAAAATTTTCGCCCTCGCCCGAATTTATTTTTAAATTAGAAGGAATTTTAGCTGCTAATTCAAATACTTTAAATAACCATGCAAAATTAGAAGATTCAGTAAATGTCTTATTATCTGATTCAAATAAAAATTCGTCTAATATTTCTAATAAAACAGTTATTCAAAAAAGAAACGAAACAGATTTAAAGCTTGAGCCGTCTCCACAAAAAAAATCAAATACTACTTACATCAGTTTATTTTTTGCTGGTTTTTTAGGCGGATTATTGGCGCTTTTAACACCCTGCGTATTTCCAATGATACCAATGACAGTAAGTTTTTTCACAAAACAAAGCAAAACAAAGGCTACTGGTATTCGTAATGCTATAATATATTCTTTTTCCATTATCATTATTTATATATTATTAGGCTTGGGTGTAACCTTAATTTTTGGTGCTGATGCAATGAATAATTTAGCTACTAATGTTTGGTTTAATTTAGCATTTTTTATTTTATTGGTTGTATTTGGCATTTCGTTTTTAGGTGCTTTCGAAATTACATTACCATCGGCATTTATAAATAAAGTAGATGCGAAGTCAGAAAAAGGAGGTTTAATTGGTATATTTTTTATGGCCTTTACTTTAGGCTTAGTTTCTTTTTCTTGCACTGGACCAATTATTGGAACCTTACTTGTTCAAGCGGCATCAACTGGTGCTTTGGCTGGTCCGTTTTTTGGTATGTTTGGTTTTTCCTTAGCACTGGCGCTACCTTTTGGTTTGTTCGCTGCATTTCCGGGCTGGCTAAATTCACTTCCTAAATCTGGCGGTTGGTTAAACTCTGTAAAAGTAGTGCTTGGGTTTTTGGAATTAGCATTGGCCATGAAGTTTTTATCAAATGCTGATCTTGTGTATGACGCTATGATTATTACTCGCGAAGTTTTTTTGGTAAGCTGGATAGTTATTTTTGGTTTATTAGGAGCTTATTTAATGGGTTGGTATAAATTAGCGCATGATAGCGAAATGAAATTTGTTTCGATACCACGATTAATGATAGCAATTATAACTTTTGCATTTACTTTTTACCTAATTCCTGGCCTCTGGGGCGCACCCTTAAGTATTATAAATGGATTTCCACCGCCATTAGAATATACTGAAGCACCAGGTGGATTTGGAGGAATAAAATCAATCATAAATTCCTCTTCAACAAATACTTCTTCTTTGCCTAAACACATGCACAGCGGTCCGCATGGTATCCCTGCTTTTGATGATTATTATTTTGCCTTGGATTACTCTAAAAAAGTTGGAAAACCCATAATGATAGATTTTACTGGAAAAGCTTGCATTAATTGTAGGAAAATGGAAGCAGAAGTATGGAGTAATCCTGAAGTGAAAAGAAAATTATCTGAAGATTTTGTTTTAGTATCACTCTATGTAGATAAAAAAAATGCCCTACCTATTGAATTACAAAAAGAAGTTTTATGGAATGGTTCGTCACGAAAATTAAAAAGCGTTGGAGATAGATGGAGTTATCTACAAAATACAAAATATCAATCAAGCACCCAGCCTCAATATTGGATTATTGATGGGGATGAAATTCATTATAGCGATTCAACTAGTTACGATTCAGATATTAACAAATATATTGATTGGTTAGATAAAGGGTTAAATAAATTTAAAAATAACAAAAATAAACTACAATAATTAACTCGCTTCACCAAGCATATTTAAAATAAGTATATTTGTAAAAAATAATTTTATGTTATCACCTCAAGTAAGTAAAGCTTTAAACAAACAAATTGAATTAGAAGGATTCTCTTCTCAATACTATTTGGCAATGGCCAGCTGGGCGGAAACACAAGGGTTAAATGGTGTATCAGCTTTTTTATATCATCATGCCGATGAAGAGCGCCTTCATATGCTGAAACTAATTAAATTTGTAAACGAACGTGGCGGACATGGCGTTGTGCCCGTATTAAAACAGCCGCCGGTAACTTATAAATCTGTAAAATCTGTATTTGAAGAAATTTTAAAACACGAAATAAAAGTAACATCAGATATCAATGGTTTAGTAGATGCAACTTTAAAAGAAAAAGATTATACAACACATAATTTCCTTCAATGGTATGTGAGCGAGCAAATTGAAGAAGAAGCTTTAGCAAGACAAATTGTTGATAAATTAAAATTAATTGGTGACGATAAAGGAGGCTTATACTTTTTTGATAGAGACTTAGAAACAATGGCTATTGATTCTGAAAAAGAAGATATTAAATCTAAAAACAAAAAATAACATTCATTTTTTATTTTATTTAGTAACGAAGACAAATATGTCTTCGTTTTGTTTTTTCATCAAATATGTTTCTCTTGCAAATGTTTCTAAACTTTTTTTATTTGTACGAAGCTCTTTCAAAAAAAACTTGTTGCTTTTTATTTCAGATAAATAATACTCTTTTTCTTTCTGTAATTTTTCACATTTTTTTATCAATTCACGTTGAGTAAAGATATCATTTTTATCAAAAAAAAACAACCAAACAATGATGAAGCTTATCGTGATAAAATATTTATTTTTTAATGTATTTATAAATTTCATTTTAACAAATTTAGCTGCTAATAATTGGTGATTAATTTCTTTTAATTAATTTTATCAATAACCGCGTGTTAATTCTATACTAAAAAATGATAAAAATGTTTTTTCTTTTTTTTAATCCACAAAAAAAGTATTACACTTGTTTATATTTATTATGACATTATTTTATTACAAATTAAAATCAATTATAATTTTAAGTTTTTGCTGTATTTTTTTTTATCAGTGTTCTCAAAACATTACAGAAAGAGAACACACTCAAGATAATATTTTAAACAAAGAATTATTCTCAAAGATATTAGTCGAGTTTGCTCTAGCAGAAAGCGCCATAAATTTAAATATAAAAGGAGTGAGTATTCAAAAATCAGATTCAGTTTATGCCTTTAATCCTTTATTAGAAAATAAAGTTAGAAAATCTCAATACGACTCTACTTTAATTTACTATACTCGTCATACAAAAGAATATAAAATTATTTACGAAAATATATTAGTTATTTTAAGCAGATTAGAAGCAAAGCACAGCTTAGTTAAAATAAATACGATTAATAAGTAGAAGCGCTGATATTCAGCTTTCGCCTAAATATTTTCATCATTATTTCTACGGCGTATAATTCGTATATTTTTTAAAAAAAATTAATACGTCCTTAGCACATTATGAATTTTAGATAAAAAGTGTACTAAATAAGACTCCTTTTTTGTTTCTTTAAAAACAATTGGTATTTTGAGGTTTAATCAATCTCCAATATAATCTATTCTTTATTGATAATAATTTGTTGCTTTCTGATTTTCATCTACTCCACCGTAACGCTCTTTGCCAAATTACGGGGCTGATCAACATTACATCCTCTCATTACCGCAATATGATAAGATAATAATTGCAATGGTATTACTGAAATTAAAGGCACCAAAAATTCATCTGTTTCCGGAATCTCTATTACATCGTCAGCCATAGTTTTTACTTCATTATCGCCACAAGTAACTACAGCAATAATTTTACCTTTTCGGGCCTTAACTTCTTGAATATTACTAACTACTTTTTCGTAATTAGAACTCTTAGTTGCAATTACGAAAACCGGCATTTCTTCATCAATCAAAGCAATAGGTCCGTGTTTCATTTCGGCAGCTGGATAACCTTCGGCGTGGATGTATGAAATTTCTTTTAATTTTAAAGCCCCTTCCAGAGCAACGGGAAAGGAAACACCGCGACCAAGATAAAGTGCATTTTTGCAATCCTTATACTTTTCAGCAATCTGATATAACTGATCATTCAATTTTAACACTTCTTCTATTTTTGAAGGGATAGCCTCTATCTCATATAATAATTGTCGGTAACGGTTTTCGCCTATCGTACCACGAACTTTTGCCATATGCAATGCCATTAAAGTAAGGACAGTTACTTGGGCTGTAAATGCTTTTGTTGATGCAACACCAATTTCTGGGCCAGCGTGAGTATAGCTGCCTCCATGAGTTGCACGAGCAATAGAAGACCCCACAACATTACAAACACCCAAAACAGTAGCGCCTTTATATTTTGCTAACTCAACAGCTGCCAATGTATCAGCAGTTTCGCCACTTTGTGAAATTGCAATTACAATATCATCCTCATAAACAATCGGATTACGATAACGAAATTCAGAAGCATATTCTACTTCTACTGGAACACGAGCAAATTCTTCAAATAAATATTCGCCAACTAAACCGGCGTGCCAGGAGGTACCACAAGCTAAAAAAATAATCCGTTTAGCTTTTTCAAATTTTTTTTCATGGTCAACAATCCCACCCATCTTTATTTCGCCTTTATAAACATTTAATCTTCCTCGCATACTATCTAAAACAGAACGAGGTTGCTCGTAAATTTCCTTTAACATAAAATGAGCGTATCCTCCTTTTTCAATAGATTCTAGTTCTAATGTTAATTTTTGAATATATGGCGTTACTTCTTTATCTTTTAAATTTCTAATTTTGATTTCTTGACCTTTACACAATACAGCCACTTGTTCATCTTCAAGATAAATTACATTTTTTGTGTATTCGATAATTGGAGAAGCGTCGGATGCAACAAAAAAATCGTCATAGCCAATTCCAATCACCATTGGACTTCCTTTTTTAGCGGCGACAATAACATCCGGATCATTTTTATCTAATACAACAATTGCATAAGCCCCAATTATCTTATTAAGAGCGGCTTGGACAGCATAGCTCATTTTTATATTTTCGTTTTTTTGAATATCTTCTATTAGATGAATTAATACTTCAGTATCAGTTTCTGACTCAAAAACATGACCTTTTTTTATCAATCGCTCTTTAATTGCTGCATAATTTTCTATGATCCCATTATGAATCATTACTAAATTTTTGCTTTGAGAGAAATGAGGGTGAGAATTAATATCATTTGGTTCGCCGTGAGTAGCCCATCGAGTATGACCAATTCCAATAGTTCCGGTAGTATCATTTTTCTCAATAAAAGAAATCAAGTCACTTACTTTACCCTTTCGCTTATATGTATTTAAATTTCCTGATTTATTAATTAGAGCAAGACCAGCACTATCGTAACCACGATATTCTAAACGTTGTAATCCTTTAATTAAAATAGGGTAAGCTTCTCTATTCCCTATGTATGCTACAATTCCGCACATAATATATAAAATAATAATTTTTTACTACTTAAATTTACACATTTTATCCAATCATTTTTAAAAAACTAATTTCTTTTGCAGTTAAAAAACGGTGTTTACCACGTGGCAAATCTTTTTTAGTTAGCCCTGCAAATACCACTCTATCTAATTTTATAATGTCATAACCCAAATGTTCGAATAAACGACGAACAATACGATTGCGTCCGCTATGAATTTCAATACCAATTTCTTTTTTACCTTCTCCTACAAAAGCCAAGTCATCGGCTTTAATGAATCCATCTTCTAACTCTATACCCTCTGTGATTGATTTAAAATCTTCGGGCTTTAACCCCTTATTTAAACTAACATGATATACTTTTTTAACTCCAAATTTTGGATGAGTTAGTTTTGTGGTAATGTCTCCATCATTAGTAAATAAAAGTAAGCCTGTTGTTTTTCTATCTAAACGACCTACAGGATAGATTCTTTCTTTACAAACTTTAGCAATTAATTCCATAACTGTTTTACGTTCTTGAGGATCATCAACTGTAGTTATATAATCTTTTGGTTTATTTAAAAGTAAGTATACTTTACGCTCGCTTCTGACGGTAGAGTCTCCATATGTTACTTTATCTGTTAGATTTATTTTATAACCCAATTGATTAACCACTACACCATTTACTTTCACAATTCCACTTTGAATAAGGGAATCTGCTTCTCTTCGAGAAGCAATGCCTGCATTAGACAAATATTTATTTAATCGAATTAAGCCATCAGTAATTTGAGGTTTTAAGTTAGTATTAGATTTTTTAAATATTGTTTTGGATTTGAATCCATTAATTTTGCCAGCATTTGAAAATACTTTTCCGTCTTCAAAATCATTAAATTTTACTCTTTTATTTTGATTATCTATTTCATGCTCCTTTCGAGGCTTAGAAAATCTATTTTTTACTGCCCTTTCTGAAAGTTTAACTAATGTTTTATCAGGACCATATTTACCGGCCTGGCTATCTCCACTTTTTCTAAAAAGTTTCGATGGTCTAGGTTTAAAAGAATTAAGTTTATCCGAATATTCAAAAGTTTGTTTAGGTTTATTTATAAATGACTCAGATTTGCCTCCACGAAAATTTTTGGGAGACCTCTCTTTTTGATCTGATTTTATGGCTAAATAAGACTTAGATTTTCGTTCGCTCGAACCTGTAAAAGTTCTTTTGGGCCTATCGCCCTCATAAGGTTTAAATGTTTTACGTTCGAACGAAACCTTAAATGGACGAGGTGCATCATAATTTGATTTTTGGTTTCGATCTGAGATCTCTTCGAAACGTCGTTTTGGTTTATCGTTGTTAAAAGAAGTTTTATCAATTGACTTTTTAAATGTCTTATTGGTATCTTTGGTTTTAAAAGACTTACCTTTAGAGCTTTTATGTGTTTTGCGCATGGCCTTAATTATTATTTTATTGAGGGATAGAATGCTGATTCCAAATGATGAATACTTTTATTTTGACTATTGTTTGTAATCGAAATAATATCAAATCTAAATTCTTCTTCTATATTATTTTGAATTACATACTGTTGAGCAGCTGAAATTAAAAATTGTTGTTTTTTTTTAATTACAGATAATTCTGGCTCGCCAAAGGTATTATTTTTTCGGGTTTTAACCTCAATAAATACAATGGTGTTATTAATTTTAGCAATAATATCTAATTCGTATTTTTTATGGCGCCAATTTGTTTCTAAAATTACATATCCATTTTCCAAAAGATGAGCTTTTGCTTGTTTTTCTCCTCGGTCGCCTATTTCTTTTGAGTTTTTTCTCATTTTATGTACATCGTAACACTAAAAATACATAAATTAGCATTTAAATATAAAGGCTAATGAAAAAACTTTTTATTTATTTTGCTTTTTTTTGTTTTAATATCTTATTTATAAAAGCCCAAGAGTTTTCGGGGTCAATTAATTTTAAATACACTACCAAATATGATACGACTTTGAATATTTATTATGTAAAAAATCAAATCGTAAGATTAGATCAATTTACAAAGAAAAAAAATGTTGTTGAAGGGAGTTTTATTTTTAATTTAAAAGACAAAGAAATTAAATGTTTAAATTTAAAACGTAAATTATGGGCATCTCAGAATAATGCATCACCACAAATAATTAAAGGAGAATGCGTAGTTACAAAAGGCGATAAAACAAAAATTATTGCAGATTTAAAATGTACCGAATACACTGTTAAAAATACAGTAGAAGATTTAATAATAAGTTATTGGATTGCCAATACAAATTTTAATTTTTTTTCATTACTTGTAAATCTTTGGAACAGAAAAGACAATCAAAGTCTGTATTACAGGCAAATCAAAGGATTAGAAACAGGCTGTATGCCAATGCTAAGTGAAGAAAAACAAATTAGTTCCGGTAAATCAATATCAAAACTAGAGGTCACAAAAATAAGTCTAACTATTCCAAAAGAAGTTAGTTTTAAAATACCGACTGATTTTACAAAATTCGAATAATATTATAAAAATAAAATTCTTTAATTTCTAAACAAAAATTGAATATTTTGGTTAATAATTTGTGCTTCATATCCTTCATACTAAACAATTAATTAAAAGCGATTTAACTTCCGTTTGGGCATTTATTAGCTCACCAAAAAATTTAGCAAAAATTACTCCAGAATATATGGGTTTCGACATTATAGGAGATTTAGTTAATGAAAAAATGTTTGCTGGCCAAATTATTGAATATCATATAAAACCAATCGCAGGTATAAAAATGCATTGGGTTACAGAAATAACTCAAGTAAAATATTTAGAATATTTTGTAGATAATCAAAAGCATGGGCCCTATTCAATTTGGCATCACAAACATTTTTTAAAAGAAGTGCCAGGCGGAGTTGAAATGACAGATATAGTTCATTATAAATTACCTTTTGGAATTTTAGGGAAAATAATTAATGCCATATTCATCAAGAAAAAAATAAAACAAATTTTCGATTTTCGATATAAAAAAATAGAAGAGTTATTTAACTAAAATATGATTAAAAATTATTTATTCGCAGGTGCTTCAAGCAAAACAGCTATAGAAACAGCTAAGCTTTTAAAACAAGAACAGCACAAGGTATTTGGAATCAGCACACATGCTATCAAAGACCATTATGATGTTTGTTACAATGTGGCTAATTACGAATCCTCAGAATTTCCATCTTTTACTGAACCATTAAATGGCTTAGTTTATTTTCCGGGAACCATTGTTTTAAAACCTTTTAATCGATTAAGTGAATCGGATTTTTTAAGTGATTATAAAATAAATGCTTTAGGTGCGGCTTCCTTTATTAAACATTATTTAGAAAATTTAAAAGCGAGTCAAAAAGCCTCTATAGTTCTAATTAGCACCGTTGCTGTTGGGCTGGGCATGCCTTTTCATAGTTCTATTTCAATGGCAAAAGGAGCCATAGAGGGATTAACAAGGGCTCTAGCAGCTGAATTAGCTCCAAACATTCGAGTTAATTGTATTGCTCCCTCACTTACTAATACTCCACTGGGAGAAAAATTTTTAAATACACCAGAAAAATTAGATGCATCTCAAAAACGGAATCCATTAAAAAAAATTGGCGAAGCGCTTGATTTAGCCAATGCAATAGAATTTTTACTATCAGAAAATTCCTCATGGATAACAGGACAAGTTCTTTCGGTCGATGGCGGAATGAAACATTTAAAAGTTCTTTAAAATGAATATTACTTATTTATCTGATGATATTTTAAGCATGGAAAGTAAATATCGTGCTAGCTTTATAAATTCTTTGGGTGGATTTAAAAGTGTAGTATTAATAGGAACAATTAATGCAAATAAACAAGAAAATTTAGCAATTTTCAGTTCTTTGTTTCATATTGGTGCAAACCCTGCTTTATGTGGTTTAATTTTTAGGCCAATTAGTGAGCCAAGACATAGTTTAGATAATATTCTTGAAACTAAAGAGTATACCATAAATCACCTCAATAAAAAGATATATAAACAAGCTCATCAAACCTCAGCAAGATATGATAAAAGCATTTCTGAATTTAATGCTACACAATTAACAGCAGAATATATTCCTGGAATTATGGCTCCCTTTGTAAAAGAGAGTAAAATTAAATTTGTTTGTAAGCTTGAACAAAAAATTGATTTAAAAATAAATGGTACTACTTTATTAATTGGTAAAATTATTTATGTATCGCTGCCAAAAAAATGTATTAAAACAGATGGGTTTATTGATATAGAAAAAGCTGGTACTATAACTTTAAGTGGGCTCGACGCTTACCATAAAACTAACAAAATTAACCGATTAAGTTACGCTAAACCAAATAGCTTAATTAAAAATATCCCTTTTTAATTTTCTTCTTCTTTTTTATTTGATGAATTAACACCAAAAATTCTATTTAAAATCCCAGTACAAAAAGTTAGGCTTAAACTAAATATCAAAGCCCATAAAAAGCCATCTACCCTGAAGCCATTCACTAATTTTTCGGCAAAAATAATAATTAAAGCATTTATTACAAGTAAGAAAAATCCTAAGGTGAAAATTGTTATTGGGATAGTTAAAATCGTTAAAATAGGTTTTACGATCGCATTTAAAAAGGCAAGAACAATAGCAACCATTAATGCCGCTAAATAATTATCTACTTCTACATTTGGTAAAAAATAGGCTACTATAAAAACAGCTATTGCCGAAACAAATATTTTTAAAATAAAATTGATAATATGAACTTACGTTTTTTGTTTCTTTTTTTTAGCAGCAGGAAATAAAATATTATTTAAAATTAGCCGGTAACCAGGGGAGTTAGGATGTAAAGTTAAATCAGTTGGTGGCTCTTCAACTCTGTGCTCATAGTCCTCAGGATCATGCCCGCTATAAAATGTCCAGGTTCCTTTACCAACCTCACCGTGAATATATCTTGCCTCACCAAATGCTTTACTTTCGCCCATTATCAATACTCCTTTTTTAATATATCGTTTATCAAAAGCGGCGGTTTGTCCCCAAAAACCTCGAATGGTATTGGTATGATTTTGACACAGCATAGTAGGAATAGGATCCCACTTAGCAGAAAAATCAAATAAAGTAAATAAATCGGTATTTTGTGTTGGCCCATATTGTCTTCGACTCATGTATGTATCAATTGAAGAATATTCGTATTCCATAGGGTTCATGCTTAATTTATAATTTTCGAATGCAAATCCCTTCGAAAAATCTAGCTTGTTATTTGAATTTTTATCAGCAGGATCATGATCAAACATACTTTCACAAATATCTATATCTTCGGCTGCTAATGCAATATCATAACTATCAGTTGCGCTGCACATGGCAAATAAAAAGCCGCCATTCAATACAAAATTTTTAATCCCCTTTGCAGAATGAAGCTTCATCAAGGATACTTTATTAAAGCCAAGTTTTTTTGCCATCATTTCATTTTCTTTTACTTCTGATTGATACCATGCGGCCGATGCAAATTGAGAATAAAATTTTCCGTACTGCCCAGTAAAATCTTCGTGATGTAAGTGCAACCAATCATAATCTTTTAACTTTTCCAAAAACACTTCTTCATCATAAATTATATCATAAGGAATTTCTGCAAATTTTAAAACAAGTGTTACAGCATCATCCCAAGGCTGTTTACCTTTTGGAGAATAAACCGCAATTCGAGGTGCTTTTTGGAGTTTTATCGCATCTTGATTTATTTCAGGGTTAGATATTTCTGTCAAAATGGAATAACTTTGAGCGTCAGAAATAATCTCATAACTGATGCCTCTGATTATACATTCATTTGAAACAGCTTTGGCATTAGGAATCATAAAGCTACCGCCTCGATAATTTAAAAGCCAATGAATCTCAAGCTCACCCTTTAATGCCCAATAAGCGATGCCATAAGATTTAATATGATTTTTTTGAGAATCATCCATTGGTATTAAAATATAAGACGCTCTTAATTGAATACAATTAACCAAAAGAATTATTAATAATAATTTTTTTTTCATAAAAGATTAAATAATTTTTAGAAAAAGAGGAAAGACGAATTTAGCACAAAATTATTAGCAAAAAAACATAATAGAACTTAATGCCCCGAATTAATGATAGCTTGGCGAAGCTTTGTGATCATTGAAGTAATATTTTTAATTCCTTGCTTCTGGGTAATTTTATTTTTTTTAACTAATTCAAATTCGTTATTTATTGATTTTAAATCTTTCAAAATAAATAATGATTTTTCATCCAAATTCGCTTTCTCTAACATTATAATTATATTTTCCAGAGATTCTTTATGGTTATATATAGCTTTTATAATACTCTCTGTATAGGGATTTTCGGATATTTTACAAGAGACATATAGCCCTTCAATCCAACAGCCAGATAATATTATTGCGGAAGTAGCTACTCGATTATTTGTTTTTAAAAGCTCTTCAACTTTAGCAAACGAATTACATATAATTTGAAGTACTGTGTCTCTGTTTGATTCGTTATTTTGAATTCGATCAAATAGTTTTTGATTAAAAGCGCTAGTAACTCCTAATTGAGTTGCTAATTTATTAACGCATTTTAAAAATAATAAACTTTCTTGAGTTTGACCAAAAGTATTAGAAATACTTAAATCAGAGCCATAAATACCAAAATTAGCAGCTTTATATACATCAATTGTGTATTTTGAAACTAAGAGTGGATTATTTAATAAATCGGGATTATACTCTATCTTATTTTCTTCAATTAATTTAACGATTAATTTTCTATCAGGTAAACTGACAAACACATTTTGAGCTGTAATTTTGTTTGGAGTTATTTCTTTATTAATAGTGTCTATATTGTGATGAATGTCTTCGGTTTTTTCTGCCATTCTGTTGCAAGAAAAATGTAAAGAAAAAAATATAAAAAATAAAAAATAAAAATTTAACTGCCTCATAATTTAAAAATCTAATATAGTAAAAAAATTATTGTTTAATTCCGCGCAAATATCTCATTCGATTTATTTCCTTTCCGTTTTTATCATAAAAAATCCATTCACCATCAGGTACGCTTTGTAATTTTCCTTTTCGGGTATCATTAATAATTGAGTAGTTTGATATGACTTGAATAGATAAATTAGGATAATAGATAATGCTTTTTCCACATAATTTTCCATTTTTAAAATTCTGAATTCTACTGAGGCCACCAGTTTCAAAATTATAGGCCCATTTGCCGGTTTGGTGGCCTCTTCTGAATTTACCTTTTGTATCCACGTAGCCGCCTTTTTCAAACCATTGAATGTATTTACCGTGTTTTATTCCATTTATATAATTGGAAGTTTCTCGTGGCCTACCATTTTCAAAAAAGTAGTTCCACTCGCCTTTTTTCGCCCCTTTGTTATTATAGCTTCCAACATAACTGGGCATAGAATTGTTGTGCCAACCCTTCCAAAATCCAATAAGAGTAGTTCCTTTAATATTCCCTTCATCTTTTTTAGTGCCATTTTCCCACCAACTTAGCCAAAGACCGTTTTCATCTCCTTTGATGTAAGAGCCTTCTTGTAATTTTTTACCATTTTCCCACCAAGTAGTCCAGATGCCGTTCTTACTGCCGTTTTCAAAATTACCTTGTTTCCATTTTTCACCTCCACGATAATAATAATTCCAAACTCCTATTTGTTTATCATTTAAAAAATCCCCCTCACTTTCAATTTTTTCATTCGAATAATAATAAATCCATTTACCATCGCGTATATTTTCTTTAAAAGATCCTTTCATTTAGATTTTACCTTCTAGATTGTAAAATTTCCATATTCCTACTTTTTTATTATTATTAAAATTTCCTTCACTTTTTATATTATGATTAGAATAATATGATGAATAATATCCATTGAGTATGCCTTCAATATAATTGGATTCATAGTCTAATTCGCCATTAACATGAAAAAATCTCCAAATACTATCTTGTAACCCATTTTTATAATATCCAATGGTTTTAATAACACCATTGTTGAAGTTAGCTGTTAAACTTCCGTTTCCGTTGGTTATAAGTTGGTTTCCTTTTGTATCGAACAACTCTAATAAATACAATAGGGTATCTTTATATTCTTTTATGAATTTTTTTTTGCCTGATTCATAATATTCTTCCCAAATTCCACAAGGATTGCCCGAGCAATAATTTTGGGTTGATGCCACTTTACCGGACTTAAAAAATGTTTGAGCCAAACCATTGCGCTTATCTTTTTCGAAACCACCTTTACTTTCAATATTACCATTTTCAAAATAATAAATCCATTCCCCTTCCTTTTTACCACTTTCAAAATTCTCTACTGTTTTTTGTTTCCCATTTTCATAAAAAGAAGTCCAGGTACTATCAGCTATATCATTATTATACTTAGTAATTTGAGCTATTTTACCAGATTTAAAATAATAAGAATTTGTTCCCCATTTTTTTCCTCTATAATAATACTCTACTGCTTTTTTAGTTCCGTCTTCATAATAAAATATCCAAACGCTATCTTCTTTTCCTTCGTGATAATAGCCTCTGCGACTTAGTTTGCCTGTAATATAATATTCAAAATGTTGACCATTAGGCATTCCTTTAAAATAATCTGTTTCTGACTTTAATTGAGATTGCTTAGCATCAAAATATTCCTTTTTTTGTTGACTAAATAAAGAAAAATTTAAAAAAACTAAATAAAGAAAAATATAAAAACGCATAATGTAAATTTAAACAACATAACGAGAATTGAATAATTAGTAACTATTTTTTTGAACATTTTTTAATATATTTTCTATTAGAAACTATAATAATAAAGATAATTTAAGTATTAACTGAAAGATAAAAAGGAATTTAATAAAATAAAATAAAACTATTAAACTAATTATTTAGTTTTAAAACAGCCATAAAAGCACTTTGAGGAATCTCAACATTTCCGACCTGTTTCATGCGTTTTTTGCCTTCTTTTTGTTTTTCTAATAACTTTCTTTTTCTACTAATATCGCCACCATAACATTTAGCCGTTACATCTTTTCTCATTGCACTAATTGTTTCGCGAGAAATAATTTTGGCACCAATAGCAGCTTGAATTGGAATTTCGAATTGTTGCTTTGGAATTAATTCTTTTAGTTTTTCACATATTTTTTTTCCAAATTGATATGAATTGCTTCTGTGGATTAAACAAGATAGCGCATCTACGGGCTCACTTTTAAGAAGAATATCGAGTTTTACTAAATCAGACTCTCTCATCCCTAAGGGATGATAATCAAAAGAGGCGTATCCTTTTGAAATAGATTTTAAACGGTCGAAAAAATCAAATACAACTTCGCCCAAAGGCATTTCAAAAAAAAGTTCAACGCGATCGGCTGTTAAATAGTTTTGAGTAACAATAAAACCTCTTTTTTCGATACATAAACTCATAACTGGGCCAATAAACTCAGACTTAGTTATAATATTTGCTTTAATATAGGGTTCTTCTATATAATCTATTCTTGCAGGATCGGGAAAGTCACTGGGATTATTAACTGTTATCACTTCTCCATTTGTTTGATAAGCTAAATAGGATACATTAGGAACGGTTGTTATTACAGTCATGTTGAACTCACGCTCTAATCGTTCTTGAACAATTTCCATGTGAAGCATACCTAAAAAACCGCACCTAAAACCAAAGCCTAAAGCTAAAGAAGACTCTGGCTCCCAGGTTAAAGAGGCGTCGTTTAATTGTAGTTTTTCCATACTATAGCGCAATTCTTCAAAATCTTCAGTATCTATAGGATAAATTCCAGCAAAAACCATAGGTTTAACTTCTTCAAATCCGATTATCCCTTCTAAACAAGGGCGATCAAAGTGCGTAATTGTATCCCCAACTTTAACCTCTTTAGCCGATTTTATACCAGAAATAATATAACCAACATCACCAGTACTTAAAACACTTCGGGGCTCGGGTTTTAATTTAAGAACGCCAATTTCATCTGCGTTATAAATAGAACCAGTATTAACAAATTTTACTTTTTCTCCTTTTCTAATGGTGCCATTTGTAATTTTAAAATAAGCAATAATCCCTCTAAAAGAATTAAATACAGAGTCAAAAATTAATGCTTGTAAAGGAGCTTCAGGGTTTCCAATTGGCGAGTTAATTCTTTCGATAATGGCCGTTAAAATTTCTTCGATTCCAAGTCCTGTTTTTCCACTAGCTGGAATAATTGAATCTCTATCACAACCTATTAAATCTACGATTTGATCTTTTACTAATTCTGGTTCTGCACTGGGCAAATCCATTTTATTTAAAATTGGGATAATATTTAAATCATGTTCTAAAGCCAAATATAAGTTAGAAATTGTTTGGGCCTGAATACCCTGGGCTGCATCAACTATTAGAAGCGCGCCTTCGCAAGCGGCAATTGAACGAGATACTTCATAACTAAAATCTACATGCCCGGGAGTGTCAATTAAATTAAGTACAAATTTTTCTCCTTTATACTCGTAATCCATTTGAATAGCATGACTTTTGATGGTTATACCTCTTTCTTTTTCAAGATCCATGTCATCTAACACCTGAGCTTGCATATCGCGTTTACTTATAGTACCGGTGTATTCTAATAACCGGTCGGCTAAAGTACTTTTTCCGTGATCGATATGAGCAATAATGCAAAAATTACGAATATTATTCATTGTTTATTGTAATCCCTTTTTAGGACTACAAATATAAGGATAGCATTTAACTTAATTAAAGGATAATTTTGAAAAAAATTTAATCAATCATTTTGCTCTTCTTGCCTTTTTTCTTTATCTTCTGAAGCGCCATAAGCACCAAATTGTTTGAGCTTTTCTAAAAATAAATCTTTTTTACGTTTATTCCCCAGATCAAATTTATAGGAAGGGCCTTTTTCAACATTCATTTTTTTGTTTTTAGACTTTAGTCCCTCAATACCCTTGTTAAACTCACTATTATTGCTAAAAGCCAACATTGTTCCTTTATAATAATTAAAATAATACCAAGTATTTGCATCTGGTTCTATATAAATATCTAAAGCATCGCCACCTCTTTGTTTTTTAATTTGTATTATACCGTTCATATATCTAAAAATTTCGGTTTTAAGAATATTTCCAAGCCCTAACATTCCTTCTGACAAATAAGATTTTGTGTTTTTATTATAGGTCATTTTTACGTTATTAAATACAAGCGGTTTTTCTAACTCATCTGGAAACTTTTTATAGCTGCCGAATAAATTCAAGTCAGATTTTACTTTTTCACCTCTTTCTATTCCCAATATTTCATTAATGCCATGAGAAAATAAATCGCCTTCAAGTGGAACTGGATTTAATGCCCCTAAATATAACTCAATATCTTTGGCCATTTTTTTTATCAGACTTGTCTCAAAAAAGAAATCTACAACTAACATTAAATTAAAATTAATACTATCATTAACACTATTATAATTTGCGTTTCCAATACTTGTCAATTTAACTTGACCTAAATCGTTAATTAAATTATAGCTACCTTCTGAATTAATCATGCAATTTTTAGTGTCGAGACTCACATAGTTTCCTGGCAAACTTTTTACATCTAATTTTTCTTTGTTCGAAATTTCATACTCTTCTGTTTCTCTATTGAAGGTTAATAATCCATCGGCTTCAATCACATTTTTTGAACTTCTGGCTCCTTGTAATGATAAGAATGCAGGATAAACCGAATTAGAGTCTGAATTAAAAAATAAACCGGTTCCTACTTCTAATCCCCTCATATCTATGGTCTTTTTTGGAATTGGTATAAAGATATCTCTTGGATTAATTTCACCACTAAACTTTAAATAAGATTTTCCTATTTTATTACAATTATGAACAATCTTTGTTCCCCCATCAAAGGTTAAAAACTCATCTGCTGCTTTTAAAAATACTTTGCCAGCAAAACTAAAATAATCATTAAATCTAAAATTATCTTTTTCAGATATATCTCCCTCTGAAATGGTTTGCCCTGAGGTATCGGGCTTTATATTTTTAAAGTTTATTAAAAAACTTTTGTCATTCTCATCTTTATATTCATATTCTCCCGATGCTAAATAGTTTCGTCGACCAAAAATATTAGTAGTGGTATTATTAATTCGATGATATTTTGTAACAGCATTTGCTATGATCCAAGACTTTCGTAAAGTATCTAAAACAGCATTTTTAAATATTGTTACATCTCCATTGAATGGAAAAATTCTTGCATCTGCCACATCAATGTATGGAGCATTCTTACACTTAATGATATATTTATGCAAATTATAGCTGGCCCCCGGTGAAAAAAAACGAAGCGAATCTTGTTTAGGGTGAATACTAATAAACTGCGGCCCCTCTAAATCTAATCCGTTTTCTGCGGCTTCAGTATCCATTTTCTTTTGTGTGTCTCCTAATTCAATTTCTTCAGCATCCATAAACCATTTAAATTGTTCCATGTATGCGATATACTGATTTTTTATGAATGTAACATACGAGCCCTCTCCATTTGTTTTAAAAACCCCTTCACGTTTGTCAAAATCTATTTTTGCACTAACATTATCTGTACTAAATGAAAACCCCTCGCCTTCAAAAGCTGATAACTTAAAATTTGCTGTGTCACAATAAAATTTTCTTTTGGCAAAAATAATATTTTGTGAAAACAGATTTGCTTTTTCAAATTCAAATTTTCCATTACCAGCTAATTCTTTAAATGATAAATCTAATCTCCCCTTGAATAAAAAGTTTTCCTTATATATTTTAAAAGGCGTTTTGATATTATACACTTGTAATAAATCTTGATATGGCAAAAAATGGACTCTAACAGTATCGCCGTGAGCAAATGGAAATTCAGGATTATCACGTTCTTTAACATCAAAAACATTTGCGTTTCCATTTGCGCTATCAGGAAATAATACTAAATCAGAAACTTTAGACGCACTTGAACTAAAATTTAAATCTCCACCACCTCTTAACCCCTTATTGCTTAATCTAATTTCTTTATCAAAATTAGCTTTACCGCCATAAATTGGGAAACCCCCAGATGGCGTTTGATGTACAAAGCCAAAAGAATAATCTTTCTGTAAACAAAGTACCTCTTTAAAATTTGGAAAAATACCTGCCGAATAAAAATTACCCTCAAATCGTAATGCTTCGTTTCTAAAATTATCTAAACTATCAATACTAAAGGGATCTAATTTAAAATAAAATTTATCTCTATTATAAACTCCCTTATAAACCAAGCGTTTATCATAATAAGCATAACTCTCTTTAAAACTCTTAAAACTAGGAAATGTGGGCGCTTGACCATAACCAGATTTATTTTTTGGTGCATCAATTCGTAACTCTCCATCCAAATTTTCTATAAGTGTTTGTACTTTTTTAAATGGAATATTTCCATTTACGTCTGCCTGAAGAGCCTCAACATATATTTTAAGAGAATCTATTGTTTTCATATTGACTTTAAATTTTTCGTAATCAAATACAAAATCTTTTCCAACAAATTCAAACTTTCCAGAAGCTAATGTTCCGCTAAATAATAACTGTCTATTTTTTTTCATTATTACCTCGCGGTGTTTAGGAAACACAAATACTTTTTGAGTATCGCTTAACAAAACCGATTTTACTCCGTAAACTTTAATATTATAATTTAATAAATTCATCACAGCATTATCTTTGCCAGGATTTACTGAATGAAGAGTTATGATATCGTAATCGTTTTTATGTTTTGCATTTAAAGCAAAATTAAACAGCCTCTGTCGCACAGTAACAATGTCTGTTTCAGGATTATAATAAATTAGACCAAATACTGCCATTTTAAAAATTATTGGTCTTAAATCAACCGCTAAATATTTGATGTGTTTTGCAAAATCAACAACTGAAAATGAGGGAGATTTGTTATTTGCGTTATAAAAATCAATCATTCTCGTTATTGGACTAATCTGTTCTCCTAATTTTATAAGTTCTGCTTTTTGGGCATTATAGAAATCGGAAGATTCAAAATAAGCTTCGCCCTGAAAATTATTTGGTAAAAAGTTAAAAATCATAATAGAGTCGTCAATTGGCCAAACAATTTGTTCAAAATACATGTCATATTTATGAAACGAATTTGAAAAAGGTGTTTTTTGTAAGCCATCTTCACCACGAACAATTGTGACTAAACGCTTATCTATTTGATAGTTAAAACTTAAGCCTGGATGAAAAATAGTGTCTTTATCTAAAAAAAATTTTATGATGCCCGGGTTTGCAACTACTTTTTCATTATTCATTCCAAAGGCGCGAGCACTAACTTCTAAAAATTTTTTTCCCTCCCTACTAAAAATTATTCTGGCGGGATTTGATGGGCTTCCTGAGCCAACAAATTTAGAACCGCGCATACTAAATCCTCCATCATAATCTACATTAGGATAAATATTTTTTACTAGTAAACGTCTGCTATAAGAATCAAATCGGGGATAGGTTTTTTCTCCATTTTCTGTAATAATTTTATCGTTAATCCTCCCTAATTGTGGTTTATCAAAAAATTGTTTGCCAGTAAATAATACACTATCAGCAAAATAACTTCCGGTTTTACAATCAATTGTATATTTATTTATTAAGGCAAATACATCATTTTCTAACCCGCTTTTTTCCCAACTAACTTTTCCGCCCCTACCTACAAATTTTCCACTATTTGGATAAAAAACACCATCCGTTTTCTCTATAGATAAACTATCGCCATTGGGATTAGCACCTACTAGTGTGATTGAATTGAAAATTACGCGCGCAATCGTATCATACTCAAATGTAAAATTTGTTTCTAAACTATAAAAAGAAAACGAGGGTGTTTTATAAAATTCATTCTTCTTAAATACATTTTCACTCATATCCAAAAAAGATTGAATCCCCCGCAAAGACTTTCCGTTTATAATTTTATCTATACAAGTCTGCCAATCTTTAAATATTTCGTTACTATGATTTGATTGAATAGAATTTATTAAAGTATTAAAGTAACCATAAAAATAAGGGTATGGCTTAAATCTTTTTTTAAGCATTTCATTGGCTGTATTGATTGCAGTTTTTTTATAGTAGCCTGCAATGATATTGTTTTCCCAAAGTTTTTCAAAGACTTGAATATAATCTTTTGCGGTTTCTTTATTTGCCGAATTATTGATAAAATAATCACTTAACTCTTTTGTAAATTTTAAGGTATCGTTCGAAAACTCTAAAGTTTTTTGTGCATTTAAATTTGAAACTTCGATAAAGAAATTTGAAATAAAAAAGAGTATAAAAAAGGTTCTCAAATATGAATCAAATTATTTACCCAAATATAAATAATGAATTATGTTTTTTGTAATATTTCTTTTAAATCGATTTATTGTAATTTGTTAATTAAAATAAATTACAAGAAGCAGTCAAAATCAATATCTTTGTTACTTTAATTTAAAATATGGCAAATGTAAAATATTCAGAACAAATTGCTGATGTCGAGACAGCAAAAAAATTAGGTCTTTTAGCTGAAGAGTTTGATAGAATACAATCTATTTTAGGTCGAATACCAAACTTTACCGAAATATCTATTTTTTCGGTCATGTGGAGCGAACATTGCTCTTATAAAAACTCGATTAATTGGTTAAAAACATTACCTAAAGAGGGTCCTCATATGTTATCAAAAGCAGGCGAAGAAAATGCAGGATTAGTAGATATTGGCGACGGTTTAGCCTGTTGTTTTAAAATAGAATCTCACAATCATCCAAGTGCAATTGAACCATACCAGGGAGCGGCTACGGGAGTTGGAGGAATTAATCGTGACATTTTTACAATGGGCGCAAGACCTATTGCTCAACTAAACTCACTTCGTTTTGGCGATATTTCTTCACAAAAAACTCAATGGTTAGTTAAAGGTATAGTTAAAGGCATTGGAGATTATGGAAATGCATTCGGAATTCCTACGGTAGGAGGAGAAGTTTTTTTTGATGAATGTTATAATGTAAATCCACTGGTAAATGCTTTTAGTGCTGGCATTGTAAAACATAGCGAAACGATCAGCGCAACATCGTATGGTATTGGGAACCCTGTTTTTATTGTTGGCTCTTCTACCGGAAAAGATGGTATTGCAGGAGCAGCATTTGCTAGTAAAGATTTAACTGAAGATTCTTCAAAAGATTTACCATCGGTTCAAGTTGGAGATCCCTTTCAAGAAAAATTATTATTAGAAGCGACGCTTGAAGTAATTAAGACTGGCGCCGTTATAGGTATGCAAGATATGGGTGCCGCCGGAATCACTTGCTCAACATCTGAAATGAGTGCAAAAGGAAAGCATGGAATGAATATTTGGTTAGATAAAGTTCCTACTCGTCAGGCTGATATGCATCCTTTCGAAATTCTTTTATCTGAATCGCAAGAGCGAATGTTAGTTGTTGTTGAAAAAGGTAAAGAAAATATAGTAAAATCCGTATTCGAAAAATGGGATCTTAACTGCGCTCAAATTGGTGAAGTAACCGCTGGAGATCGTTTAAAATATTTTATGAATAGAGAATTAGTTGCAGATGTGCCAGCAGATGTTTTGGTGCTTGGTGGAGGCGCGCCAGTTTATACTCGTGAATACAAAGAACCCGCCTACTTTGCAGAGTCAAAAAAATTTAATTTAAAACTAGTTGAAGAACCCAATCAATTAAAACCTGTTATGCAGTTTTTAGCCAAGCATCCTAATCTGGCAAGTAAAAGATGGGTTTATAATCAATACGACAGTATGGTTGGCACATTAAATATGAGTACAAACAAACCAAGTGATGCCGCTATTGTAAATATAAAAGGAACTAAAAAAGCACTAGCTATGACCTTAGATTGTAACGCGCGTTATGTTAATGCCGACCCTGAAATTGGATGTGCAATAGCAGTTAGTGAAGCTGCTAGAAATATTGTTTGTAGCGGAGGAATTCCTAGTGCTGTAACTAATTGCTTGAATTTTGGTAATCCTTATAATCCCGAAGTATATTGGCAATTTGTTGGTGCTATAAAAGGAATGAGTAAAGCTTGCACTAAATTTCAAACTCCAGTTACTGGTGGTAATGTGAGTTTTTATAATCAATCTAGTTACGAGGGCCCTGTTTTCCCAACGCCAACAATTGGAATGATAGGAATCTTAGAGGATAAATTAAATCAAACAACTCTCGATTTTAAAAACGAAAACGATTTAATTTACTTGGTCGGCGAAAGCGAAAATGACATTTCTTCTTCAGAATATTTATATAGTTATCATAAGATTAATAATACACCCGCTCCTTTTTTTGATATAGAAACTGAATATCTTGTCCAATCCTCTATCACTAAACTTATTAAATTAAAATTAATTAATTCGGCACACGATATTAGTGATGGCGGTTTATTTATAAATTTATTAGAAAGCGCCATGGTTAATAACTTAGGCTTTGAAATTAAAAGTGATATGTCTATTCGTAAAGACGCCTTTTTGTTTGGAGAATCTCAAAGTAGAGTCGTCGTGAGCGTATCCGAACAACAACTTCATTCGTTTGAAGCAGAATTAAAAAAACAGGGGGTAAAACACAGTAAACTCGGACAGGTTAAAGGGAAAAATATAGTAATAGATGGTGAGAATTTCGGAACTATTTTAGAATTCAAAGAGGTTTTCGATTCCAGCTTAGAAAAATATCTTAACTAAAAAAATTAATCGATTCTTAAAAAATGGCGATATTCAATTAATTGATAAAAATTATAAAGTAATTTATTTATCCAAATTTTAATTAAATACTTTGACCTTTTCTTTTAATTGATTAATTTTAGAAAAATTACCTAATTTATTTTACATATGAAAAATTTTACTTCAATCATTATCTTTTTAGCATCAAGTTTAACTGCATTTTCTCAAACACCAAGAGTATCTCT
>SYAL01000020.1 GCA_005787585.1 Bacteroidota bacterium | reverse complement strand
GAGAGGTTCTGTTTCTATCTGTATTGTCTAATAAAATATCTGGAATCCTACCAATATTCATCTTTAGTGCTGTTTTTTCTTCTGGACTCATCTTTCCACTATGAACTGCTTTTTCAATTTCATCCAATACGTTTGAAAGTTGTTGCCCTAAAAATATCGACATAATAGCAGGAGGCGCTTCATTTGCACCTAATCTATGATCGTTATTTGCGGAAGCAATTGAGGCTCTTAATAAATCGCCATGTTCATAAACAGCCATTACGGTATTTACAAAAAAAGTTAGAAATTGTAAATTTGTTTTTGGTGTTTTGCCTGGAGATAATAAGTTTTTTCCAAAATTAGTGGCTAAACTCCAATTATTATGCTTTCCACTTCCATTAACTCCTGCATAAGGTTTTTCGTGAAGTAAAACTCGAAAATTATGTCGAATTGCTACCTTTTCCATCACATCCATCAGTAATAAATTGTGATCAACCGCTAAATTTGTCTCTTCAAAAACTGGCGCACATTCAAATTGAGCCGGCGCAACTTCGTTATGACGGGTACGAACTGGAATACCTAACAAATGCGACTCGTATTCAAAATCCCGCATAAAAGCGGATACGCGTTCTGGAATAGATCCCCAATAATGATCTTCTAACTGCTGCCCTTTTGCCGAAGCGTGACCAAATAATGTGCGTCCGGTTTGTTGTAAATCGTAACGAATATTATATAAAGCCGAATCAACTAAAAAATATTCTTGTTCCCAACCTAAAGTAGCAATTACTTTAGTTACATTTTTATCAAAATACTGACAAACATCAGTAGCAGCTTTGTCAATACAGTGAAGCGCCTTAAGCAATGGAGTTTTAAAATCTAATGATTCGCCTGTATAAGAAATAAAAATAGTTGGAATACATAATGTTTCCCCCCAGATAAATGCTGGGGATGTTGGGTCCCAAGCAGTATATCCACGAGCTTCAAAAGTATTTCGAATGCCTCCATTGGGAAATGATGATGCATCGGGTTCTTGCTGAACAAGTGCATTTCCACTAAAACGTTCAATGGCTCTTCCTCCTTCAATTGGTTCAAAAAAACCATCGTGTTTTTCGGCTGTTGCACCCGAAAGCGGCTGAAACCAGTGAGTAAAATGAGTTACCCCCTTACTTTGTGCCCAAGCTTTCATGCAAGCCGCAACCTGATCGGCCATTTTACGTTCTACAATTGTTCCTTGATGCATAGAGTTTTGTATGCTATTAAATGCTTCTTCCGAAAGAAATTCTCTCATTGCATCTAATCCAAAAACATCAGATCCGTAATATTCAGAAACTTTTTTATCCACTTTTTTGATGGATATCGGTTTTCGATTAATTACATCATTTAGTGCTAAAATTCTTCTTGTGCTCATTTTTATAGGGGGTATTTTGTTAAATATTAAGTTTTAATACGAAATTACTTCAAAAAAAGGGGGGGTGCAAGAAAAAAAGTGATTTTATTTAAAAATTATAAAATATTTTTTAACAGTTTATTAAGTACATTAAATTTAATGGTTAAAATATATTTAGCTTAATTTTACCTAAATAAATAAATTTTAATCTTCCGAATATCTTTCCCTTGAAAAACGAAAATCATAAAAATCCATGGCTTACTTTGTCAAGTGATGTGAAATTTGAAACGCCTTGGATTAGTGTTTCAAAACACGATGTAATAAATCCTGCTGGCAATCCTGGATTGTATGGCGTTGTCCATTTTAAAAATTTAGCCATTGGCATTTTACCTTTAGATCAAGATAATAATACTTGGTTAGTAGGTCAATGGAGATATCCACTCGAAAAATACAGTTGGGAAATTCCTGAAGGAGGAGGCTTTCTTTCTGAAAATCCAATAGATTCAGCTAAAAGAGAATTAAAAGAAGAAACTGGCATTGTTGCAAAAAATTATACCCTGTTGTGTAATATGCATACTAGTAATTCTGCTACTGATGAGTATTGTTATATTTATCTTGCACAAGGCTTAATAATAGAAGAATCTGAGCCAGAAGAAAGTGAGGATTTAAAAATTAAAAAACTTCCGTTCGAACAAGCCTATCAAATGGTAATGAACGGAGAAATTACCGATTCTTTAAGTATGGTTGCTATTCTTAAAACAAAAATTTTATTAGAAAAAGGATTAATCTGACAGATTGATAACTTGAAAATATAAAAGAAAATTATCTATCACTAAATTGTCTGATTAAATTTATACTTTTACATTTTATTATATGAAGAACTTAATTCAAAATTTTACACATCAATTACGTGAGTCAAAAGCAATAGCTGATAAAGCGATTATTTCGCGATCCAATGGCATTCAAAATATAGTTATTTCTGGTTTAGGGGGCTCTGGCATTGGTGGTACAATTGTTTCTGAATTAATTTTAGACTTCTGTAAAGTTCCTGTTATAATTAACAAGGATTATTCTTTGCCCGAATTTGTAAACGAACACACTTTGTTTATTGTTTCAAGTTATTCAGGTAATACCGAAGAAACTTTAAATGCATTAGATATTGCTATTATTAAAAAAGCTCAAATTGTTTGTGTTACCAGTGGTGGCGATGTTTTACAACTAGCAAAACAGCATCAGTTAGATTTTATTGAAATTCCCGGTGGAATGCCTCCTCGCGCTTGCATAGGATATTCTCTGATTCAGTTAATAAAAGTATTTGTAGAAAAAGGTTTTGCTCAGCCTAGTTTGTTTTTAGATATAGAAAAGTCTATCCTACTTTTAGAGCAACAAAATGAAAAAATAAAACTTGAAGCTATCCAAATCGCTAAACAATTATTAAATAAAATTCCGGTTATTTATTCGCTTGGAAATTGTGAGGGAGTTGCTGTTAGGTTTAGACAACAAATAAATGAAAATAGTAAAATGCTCGCCTGGCAACATGTTTTTCCTGAGATGAATCATAATGAGTTAGTTGGTTGGACGACTAAAAACGATTCTTTAGTAGTAGTTACTTTTCATACTTCTTTTGACTATAGTCGCAACAAAAAACGCTACGAGGTTTGTAAAACAATATTTCAAAATTATGCCAATACTGTAATCGATATTACTGCAAAAGGAGAAAGTAGATTAGAGCAATTTTTCTATTTAATAAATATGGGTGATTGGATAAGTTATTATTTAGCAGAGTTAAAAGGAATTGATCCGGTTGAAGTAAATGTAATCGACCATCTTAAAAAAGAACTTTCTAAATTTTAAAAAAATTTATTTCCAAAACCGGTCTTTAAACTATTAAATTAAAGAACCTGAAAAAAAAACAAATTATATTTAGAGATTTAGGGCTTATGGATTATAAAGCCTGCTGGGATTATCAAGAATTACTTTTTAATCAAACTATTCAACAAAAAATATTTAATCGAAATTTACCAATCAAAGAAAAGAAAAATACAAAAAATTATTTATTATTTGTTGAACATCCTAATGTGTTTACACTTGGAAAAAGTGGTAACGAAAAAAATTTATTATTAACCACATCTCAACTTTCAGAAAAAAAAACTGATTATTATAAAATAAACAGGGGGGGTGACATTACCTATCATGGCCCAGGACAATTAGTTGCTTATCCTATTTTAGATTTGGATCATTTTTTTACTGATATTCATAAATACTTAAGATTACTCGAAGAAACTATTATTCTAACATTAAAAGAATACGGTTTAGAAAGTGGAAGAATAAAGGGTGAAACAGGCGTTTGGATTGATGCGAATAATAACCTAAAAGCCCGTAAAATTTGTGCCATGGGCGTTAGATGTAGCCGATGGGTAACCATGCACGGCTGGGGATTTAATGTTAATTCTGATTTAAATTATTTTAATAATATAATACCCTGTGGCATAAAAGACAAGGAGGTAACTAGTTTAAATAAAGAACTTTGTCGCCAAATAGATATGATTGAAATAAAAGAAAAATTAAAACGTAATTTTTTAAAATTATTTGATGCAGATTTTGTTTAATAAGGGTTTTGTTTACGAATAAGTTTTGAAAATAGTTTAGGGAATAAACGTTTTATTTTTACAATTAATATCTCTTTACCACCAATATAAATTTCTTCTTTATTATTAATTATTCCCTTTATTATTAGTTTAGCACACTCTTCAGCAGTCATGCCAACTTCATGACTTTTTTCCATTTTATTATGAGAATTACCGCTTTCAGTTATTGCATTAATAGATACATTAGTTTTTATTTTACCAGGACATACAATTAATATTTTTATTCCAAGACTTTCTGTTTCTAATCTCAGCGTTTCAAAAAAGCCATGTAAGGCATGTTTAGCAGCACTATATGATGAGCGTAAATAAAATCCAAATTTACCTGCTATGCTGCTTACTATAACAATATGTCCATTTTTTTGTCGTTTCATATAAGGCAAAACGGCCTTAGATAAATTTAGGTATGAAAAATAATTTACTTCCATTAAAAGTCTGTCAATTTCAATTGGAGTTTGAATTGCTTCACTTCTCTGGCTTAATCCACCATTATTAATTAATATATCAATTCTTCCAAATTTATTTATGACTTGAGCTATTAATCCAGTGGCATTAGAAGTATCATTTAAATCAAAAGGAAGAACCATTATATCTAATGATGGAAGTTTTGTTAAATTTAAAACTCTATTTAACTCTTTTTCTCGCCGAGCCGATAAAATTAATCTAGCTCCACGCTTTGCCAATTCAATGGCTAAGGATTCTCCTATCCCAGAAGAAGCACCTGTTATCCAAATCACCTGATCTTTAAATGTATTCATTTTATTTTTCTAATATCGATAAAATTTGTGATGCTTGAATAGATTTTATGCAAACGCATTCATTTTTTTTTCTACAATCAGAGCAGTTTTTATTAATTACAAGATGATGAGCATCTTTTCCAATAGGCATCCATCTTCCCGGATCAATTGGTTTCATAGGTGAATACAATCCAATTACTTTTTTATTTAAGGCCGCCGCAATATGAAGAGGTCCAGTACTAGCAGCTATTAAACCATCACAGGCATTTATAAAAGCAATAAATTGTTGCAAGGATAGTTTTCCTGTTAAATCTGTTAGCTTTGAATTATTAGAAATAAATTCCCGCATCAAATTTCCCTCTTGAACAGTACCACTTATAAATATTTTATATTTTTTTTGTGGTAATAATTTTATTAATTGTTCAAAGTTTTTTAAACCCCATTCGCGAGCGCTTCCTTTTGATTTTGGATGAAAAATAAGATTAATTCTTGAGGGATCAATGATTTTTTTATATTCATTTTTTAGTTCTGTAATTTTTGAAAAACCATATAATTTTGGCATTAATTTTAAAGAAATATCAGTGTTTATATTTAAAAAACTTAATAGTTTAATATTTAATTGAGATTCGTGAAGGCTTGATTTTTTTCGCGATAGCTGAATAAGTTTATTACAATATAACCAATGGTAAAACCTATTTGTTGTTCCAACTCTTAAAGGTACTCTAGCTTGTTTGGCTAATTTGCAAATTTCTTTTTTTGGGAAAACATGTATAAATACATCTAGATTAAGATTTTTTAGCATTATTATTTTTTCATTTAGATCGAGTTTTTCTAATTCGTCGAAATTTATAAACTCATCAATAAATTCGGAAGTCATCACTATTTCTTTTGTGTAACTATTTCCTAAAAAATAAATTATTGCATTTGGAAATTGATTCTTAATTAGGCCGGCCATAGGCAATGTCAACATAACATCACCAATACTATCAGTTCTGCTAAGTAAAATTTTAAAATTATTTTGTAGTGTTTTGATAATATAAATCTCTTATTTTTTTATATTTTAAATAAGTTGCGTAAGCGGAAATTTTTGAAATCAAATATCCTGATTTGCCATCTAAAAAACCTAAACGAATTAAATAATGATTAATAAATTTAGCAATCGGATTAATTATTAATTTATAAAAAGGTGCTTTTTTATTTTTTTCAAAATAAGCTTTTGAAGCAATAGTTGTAAAGTATTCTACTTGTTTATAATGATCGTTAATAGAAGTGTAACTATAATGTAATAAATCTCCAGAAAGATGACCAGTGTTTTTATCTCCATCAGTTAATTCATATTTATCGTGCGGATTAATACCGGTCCATTTCCCTTTTCGACTATCCCAAAGTCTGAGTTTTCTGTCTGGATACCATCCGCAATACTTTACCCAATGGCCACAATAATTTGTTAGTCTATTCATATAATAGGCATCTTTATTAAAATTATTTTTAATTTTAATAATCGATTTCGTGAGAGACTCATCTAAAGCTTCGTCTGCATCTAAAGATAAAATATGCGGATAGCTTGCAAATGTGATAGCTCTATTTTTTTGTTCAATATGCCCATCAAAAGCATGCTGAAAAAATTTAACTCCATGAGTTTCACAAATAGCTTGTGTTTGGTCTGAACTAAACGAATCTAAAACCACAATTTCATCTGCAATTACTTTTACCGAAGTCAGGCATCGTTCGATGTTTTTTTCTTCATTATATGTAATTATGACAACAGATAATTTAATCACACCTTAAAAGTACCAAATTTTATATAACTCTTATATTTGTAACGTGTTTAGTAAAATAAATATTTTTTTAAAAAAACATTTCTCTTTAGTGTTAATAATTTTATTGACCATTTTTGCCTTTTCTAAAATATTAATGTTCGGTCATATTAGTTGGGATGACCCTGAAATGATTTTTAAAAATAGTTATGTCAAAAATGGAGAATTTATGGGATTGTTTAGTCACCATTTTGTTGGAAACTATATTCCAATTACCATGATTTTTCACTCTATCATTTGGTTTTTTTTTGAAGCAAATGATTTCGGTCACCATTTATTAAATATAAGCATTCATCTCATTAATGGTTATTTAGTTTATCAACTCGGAAAAATTTTATTTAAAAAAGAGTTTATTGCAACTATTGGAATGGCTATTTTTTTATTACATCCACTTCAAATTGAATCAGTAGCTTGGATAAGTGAGTTAAAAAATTGTTTATCAACGAGTTTTTATTTGATAGCTACTTTATTTTATTTAAAATATCTTATTACTTTTAAAATGAAAAATTATATAGCTGTAATTGTTTTATTTATTGCTTCCTGTTTATCAAAACCATCTGCCATTATCTTCCCATTAATCTTATTAATTATAGATGTATTTATTAAAAATAAAATAGAGTATAAGCAGATATTAAATAAAATACCATTATTTTTTATTTCGATTGTATTTGGAATCATTAATTTTAAAACTCAATCGGCTGATTTATTTATTAATCACGCCCACGAATTCCCTTTCTACCAAAGAATTGCATTTGCAGGATTTGCTTTATTTAAATATCTTATTTTGTTTTTATTCCCTTATCAGCAAAGTGTTATTTATCCTTATCCTAATTATCATTTCTCTATTTTTTTAATTGGTTATTTAATTATAGCAATAATTGTTTTTCTTTTAATTTATTTATTAAAAAATAAAAAGTATAGTTGGCTTTTTATGATTTTATTCAGTTTAATTAATATTGTTTTAGTTTTACAAATAATTCCTTTTGGCGAAGTTTTATATGCAGACCGGTATATGTATGTCCCTTTAATCGGTTTAGCTTGGTTAGTAGCACATTTGATTTTAAAATTAAATACTAAACCAGCTTACTTTACAATTACTATTTCAATTACGTTCTCTCTTCTTACTTTTTTGAGAGCAAATGCTTGGAAAAACGGATTAACTTTATACGAAGATATTTTGAAAAAATATCCAGATAACTTTGTTGCATTAAACAGTGTTGGAGTTGAGTGTATGTATTTAAATCAAGATAAAAAGGCATTAGATTATTTAAACCGTGCCACCCTTGTTGCACCAAAAAATTATAAAGGATTTTATAATCGGGCTTTATTGTATTTAAAAAACCAACAACCAAAATTAGCAATAGTTAGCCTAAACCAATCATTAACTTTATTTCCCTATATTAAAGCTTATTCAGCCAGAGCATCAGCTTATTATCAAATTAGCGATTATTCTAAAGCCATTAATGATGCAAATTATGCTTTGAGCCTAGAAAAAAATAACATCAAAGCTCATTTTGTTTTAGGAAATTGTTATAGTGATTTAAATAAGTTAGATCAAGCCTTAGATTTTTTTAATATATGCATTACTTTAGATAAAGACGAATCGGATTTTTATTTTAAACGAGCCATAGTTTTCGGAAAAAAACAAAATTTTAAAGCATGTTTAAACGATTTAATAGTTTGTACTAATTTAAATTCACAATATTACCAGGCTTTCTATTGGATGGGTGTTGCAAAAATTAATTTGAAACAAAATCCATGTGAAGATTTCAAAAAAGCAGCTCAACACAATTATGAGCCTGCTATTAAAGCTTATAATTCTTATTGTATATAATTTAAATTATAGATATGAAATTAACTATTATTCAAGCCCAAATAGAATGGGAAAATAGAGAAAAAAATATTCAACATTTTGAAAAGTTAATTGATTCAATAATAGACAAAACCGATTTAATTATTTTACCCGAAATGTTTACGACTGGTTTTACAATGAATCCAAAAAAATATGCAGAATCTGCTGATGGAGAGACATTAAAGTGGCTTAAATTTAAGTCAAAAGAAAAACAATCTGTTATCACAGGAACCATTGCCGTTATTGATAATGGCTGTTTTTACAACCGTTTATATTGGGTAAATCCTATTGGAGAATTAAAAACATATGATAAGCGACATTTATTCAGTATCGGATCCGAAAATCAATTTTATAAACCAGGTTCTGAAAAAATAATTACCCACATAAATAAATGGAAATTTTGTCCACTTATTTGTTACGATCTTCGTTTTCCTGTTTGGAGTAGGAACAGATTTCAAATTAATAATACTAACTCTAAAGCTAATTGGGATTATGATGTATTGATATATGTGGCTAATTGGCCTGAAATAAGAATTTATGCATGGAAACAATTATTAATCGCTAGAGCTATCGAAAATCAAAGTTATGTAATTGGCTTAAATAGAGTTGGTATAGATGGAAATGGCATAAAACATTCTGGAGACAGTTTAGTGATTAATCCAAAAGGAGAAGTTATTTATCATTTAAAAGAAAATCAAGAACAGGTTCAAAACGCAATATTAGATTGGGAGTATTTAGAAAAATTTCGAAAAGAATTTCCAGTTGGTTTAGATGCTGATAATTTTAAAATATAATCGCTTTTATTTCTTAAAAACAGCTTCTAAAACTTCTGCTAATCGAATACCTGCTTTTAATAATTGTAATTCAATTACGGTTGCATTTCTGTTTGTGTAAGCGTATGAAATAAAGTCGTTTTTTATTTGGTATACATTTTTTAATAACATTCTCGATTCTATTGCCCATTCTAATACATTGCCATTATTATAAATTTCATAATTATTAAGTGGTATAGTTTTTGCCAGTCTTAAACAAGTTGAAGCATCTATTTTTTCTGATTTAATTATTAATTCGTCCCAAACATAATGCAGGTTTGTTGATTTATTAAAGTACATTACTGATTTTTTATTGCCTCCTTTATCACTTGCATAACCAGTATGAAGCGGTTGATGCAAATCTCCAATCAAATGAAATATTACTTTTAGGTTAAAAAAAATATCTTTTTTCTGATGTAAATTTTGAATGGCAATTTCTAATTGATTAATTATATTAGGATTTTCGGTTTTTACATAACTTGCATCTGGAGCAATATTCACAAAATGCCAATTGTAGAGATATTTGTATTTATCGTCTTTTTTAACTTCGTCCATCCAACAAGAAGCCTCTTCAAAGCTAAGATCTTTAAAATATTTTTGAATGGAATCTAAAGTAGATGGTTTTAAATAATTTTTTGCTATTTGTGCAACAATATGATGCCCTTCTTTTGACCATCCATAACTCTTTTGGCTAAAAATTATGACACAAATTAAAATTAATAAAAAACGGAACAACATTTAATTTTATTACTGTTTATTATTTTAAAGTTAAACATTTTTTTATTTTTTTTATCATTTTATTTAAATGTTAAATAGTTTTTTATCCAATTATTTTTTTTATAAATTTAAATACGGATATTATTAATCTTGATAAAAGATATTAAATTTTTAATTTTATATATTTAATCACTTAAAAAATAAACCATGAAAAATATCATTAACAAATCTATTATTTTTTTATTTTGCCTTATATTTTCAATGAATATTGCAGCACAATGTGGGTCCTTGGTCACAGGTGGATCATCTAGTAATATTTTTACTCAAATTAGAAATTCTACAAATCCAGTTGCAGCTGATAAAAATTTGAATACCATCGTTTTTATTCATCGAAATAACGCAAATTTACTTGGTGGAAATTCAGGAAATATAAGATATGATATTTCTACTAACGCAGGAACGACTTGGTCTGTTAATTTAGGGGTGTTAAACCCCTTAAATACAAGTTTTGCAAGATATCCAAATGTAACAATATACAATCCAACTCTTAATGTTAGTCCTTCAAATGCCTATTTGGGATTTATGGCAGCAACCATTAGCTCAGTCAATTCAACTTGGAATGGTTGTGTAACTGGTGTAAGACAATTAAGCGGATTAGGTAATACTGAAAATTATAATCAACCAATTGTTAATCCTCAATTAATCCCACATTCAATTGTTAAAGGAGCACCAGGTATTTTTTGGGCTATAGACGCTTTATTTAATGGAGTAAACATAACTGGTTTTAATATTTATAAAGGAACTTGGAATGGACTAAATGATATTACTTGGGCTAATAATTTTGCTGTAAACCCTCCTTTTAATACTTCTTTTAATGGTACACCTCAGGTAGGAGATTATAATATTGCTTTCGATCCTTCTGGTACTTTTGGTTGGATGAGTTTTCTTGGACATGTTTCACCAGGCCCTGTAAATTATGCATATTATCCCGTTTTATACAAAACCATTAATGGGGGGGTAACATGGACTGGACCGATACAAATAGACTTAACACAATTTAGTTGTTTAACTTCAAATATGACTTCCCCAAATGTACCTACAACAAACTTTGAACATGATTTAACCGTTGATGTAAATGGTAATCCTCATATATTAACAACACTATGTAATGGAAACAATGCCTATAGTTTATATTATACTTCATGGCACCGTATGTTTGATATTACTTTAAAAAATGGCTTATGGGCGGCTTTTGATATTGCAAATGTAAATGCAGGAAGAGGCAATTGGGGTGTGGCTCCTAATAATGTATCTATGGATATGGCTCCTCAAATTTCAAGAACATCAGATGGAACCAAAATTTTTTATTCTTGGACTGATAATTCAACTTATACTTTAGGTTCAGCAAATCAATCTCCAAATTTATTTTCGCGTTCTTACAATGTTTCAAATAATACATGGACAGGAATTAAAGATTTTTCATCTTGTAACATCAGCACAGCGGGTAAAATTATTTTTCCACATTTAGCCACAGAGGTTTTAGAGCCTATTGCAAATACTTATAAAATGGCTTCGGTTTATGCTGAATTTTCAACCATTGCTAATGATCCAACTCAAATTTCAAATTTCAATTTTTTAAATAACACTACTTTTTCTTCAACAGATTATACTTTTTCTCCCCCTGCCCTTGCTGTTTCCATACTTCAGGGTAGCAATTTATTGTTATGTCCAAATAGTACACTTATTGCCACAGTTAGTGGACCACCAGGTCAAACTCTATGGAGTAATGGCGCTACCACTAATACATTGGCAATATCAAGTGGAACAATAAGTTTATATACGGTTACTGCCCAAGTAAATTGTAATGTAGGAACGGCATCTATATCTGTAACTAATTTAACATTAAATGCATCGGCGCAAAGTCCATCTGTATGTTTTGGGAATTCAATTACATTGTCAGTTACTGGAAATGCTAATGCATACACTTGGAATCCAGGCTCATTAACAGGTTCAAATGTATTGGTAAACAATATAACAAATCCTATATATACTATTACAGCAAATGGAAGTGGAGGATGTTCGAGCAGCAGTACCTTAGGAATAAATATTTTACCATTACCCATAATTAGTATCAATAGTGGTAGTATTTGTCTTGGACAAAGCTATACTCTATCGCCAATTGGAGCCAGTAGTTATACTTTTTCATCTGGATCTGCAATTGTTTCCCCTTCAGTTTCTAGCTCATATTCTGTAATCGGAACAAGTAGTTTAGGTTGTTTATCAAATTCGATTACCGTTTCATCAATTACGGTAAATTCATTACCAATTATAACGGCTTTAACTAGCAAGTCAGTTATTTGCAAAGGAGAAACAATTACTTTATCTGCTTCAGGTGCAAATACTTATTCATGGAATGCGGTTGCAGGAAATTCAAGTATTTCTGTTTCTCCTACCATATCAACAACTTTTTCTGTGAGCGGTTCTGACGCTAATTCATGTGTTGGCTCACAAACAACTTTTGTAAATGTAAATCCATTACCTATTATTACCATTGTACCCACAAGATCATTAATTTGTAAAGGAGAAAAAAATACTTTACAAGCAAATGGTGCATCCAATTATACTTGGACAACGAGCCCTCCATCATTCTCTTCTTCGGTTTTGATATCTCCAACCATAACTACAACTTACACTTTGTCTGGAATAAATTCATTTAGTTGTGCAAATACTGCAACTTATACCCAAGTAGTTTCTAATTGTATTGGAATAAACGAAAATAATAATAACAAAGTCTTATCTATTTATCCTAATCCAAATAATGGAGAGTTTACAATTGAAATGACTAACATAAACAATAATTACATTACCATTACAAATTTATTAGGACAAATTATTAAAACACAAAAAGCAGAATTGATCAATCAAATTGACCTAAAAGCATTTGATAAAGGAATTTATTTTATCAGTATAATGGAAAATAATCAGTCTGTTTTCAAAAGCAGAATTATAAAAGAATAATTATGTAATTTAGAAATTAATTAAATTCTAATAAAAAAATTGATGTTTTATTAAATAACCAATATATATTTACCTGCTTTCTATAAAAAAAAGTAACATCTTAAACTAAAAAAATTCAGGCTAAAAATATATTCTACTTTGAAAAAACTATTGTTTTTTTTATTAATTATGTTTTCGGATAGAATTGTTTAGCAAAGCAACAGAAAATAAAAAACTTAATTCAAAACTATTTTACGGGTAAATGATTTTTGACCATTCCTAATTTCAATAAAATAAAATCCTTTATTAAATTTTTCGGTATTTAAAATTAACTTTGATTGAATTGAACCCAGACTAATAATTTGACCCTGACTATTTAGAAATTTGTAATTATAAATTGTTTTAGGATTATTGAGTTTTACAACTACTTCTTGGTTAGAAGGATTCGGATAAATTATAACATTTTCTGCTAAATTTTCAGAATCAGAATTTAAACCTGTATCATCAAAAGCACAGATTTTTAACGCATTAAATAATATCTGCAAAGAGTCTATAGGCTCAATTCCGTCATTAGCATGTGTTTTAAGTGAAACTAAAAAAGATGGATTATTGAAAGTGTCATTAGGCGGACTCACTTTTAAAAAAGCAAATAAAGAAGAAGACCCGTTGGGTGCACAACGCGAATCGGCTCCTACCATTTTTGCCCCCTGCATGGCTGCCATTAATTTACATGCTAAATCACCTTTTTCTCGATTAAAACGGGCTTCCATAGAATCAAGTACAAATTTTCCCAATAAAATATTGCCATGAATAGAATAATTTGGGCCCAATATATGGTCTTTATAATTCATGCAATTTGTACCTGTAAAAGCTGCTGTTTCGACCGAATCCGCCATACCAATTTGATGCATCATTCGAACCACTCCATACTGCCTCACCGATGAATTTAAACCTACATCATTAGCTTTTAACCAGCTAATAAGTTGATTTGGGGAATCGCCTAAATTCATTCTAGTTCTGGCGTTAATTTGATTAGAAGTTAAATAACTAGCTTGAGTAGCAATTGCACCAACTCCTGGAAACAATTCACAAATAAAATGATTAGTGATTTGATAGTTAAAAAGATCTACACAAGAAGCTCCTGCTGCCCCTACTTCACGGGTAATTGAGTCAAAAGCAAGAATAGAAAAAGTATCTTGAGCATTACTTTTAGAAAATGAAGCAAAAATCAAAAGTAGAGAAAATGATATTTTTTTCATAAAAAATTTTAAATAAAAGAAAAAGATTTAATCAAATTAAATTATTAAATAACTCAACTTAAGACACCAACAAATTAAAAATTATTCTTTTATAAAACTTAATAATTTTTCAACACTAACTCTAGCATCACCATAAAGCATTTCTGAATTTGATTTATAAAACAAAGGGTTGTCTTCACCTGAATAACCTGCTGACATTGAACGTTTCATAACAATAACTTTTTCAGCCTTCCAAACTTCAATTACTGGCATTCCATATATTGAACTACCAGGATCGTCTTGAGCACTAGGATTTACTACATCGTTTGCTCCAATCACCATCACCACATCTGTTTCAGGTAAATCAGGATTAATTTCATCCATCTCCATTACAATATCGTAAGGTACATTTGCCTCAGCCAACAATACGTTCATGTGGCCTGGTAATCGACCGGCAACAGGATGTATAGCGAATCTAACTTTTTTACCTGCTTTTTGTAATGTTTGTACCATATCAAAAATTGGGTACTGTGCTTTTGCAACAGCCATTCCATAACCCGGAACAATAACCACTGACTTAGCTTCTTTTAATAAGGAGGCAACTTCTTCGTGATTTAAAGATGTAACTTCACCTTCTATTGCTTTTTTCTCAACACCTTGAGCTGAAGATGCAGTTGCATTAGCAAAAATTACAGAAAAGAAAGAGCGGTTCATCGCATGACACATGTGCATAGAAAGTATCGCTCCTGAACTGCCTACCAAAGCTCCGGTAACAATCAATAAATCGTTACCCAACATAAATCCTGCAGCCGAAGCAGCCCATCCTGAATAGGAATTCAACATAGAAACAACCACCGGCATATCTCCTCCTCCAATAGCCATTACCAATACTACTCCAATGAAAGATGCAACTGCTGTCATAATCAACAAAGGAAGCATTCCACCTGTACCTTGTGCGTTACAAAAAAATACTCCTAAAACAATGCAAGCTATCAGCAAAGTTAAATTCATTATTTGAAGAGTACTAAATGCCCAAGGTTTAGAAGGGATTTTGCCATCTAATTTTCCCCAAGCAACAATAGAACCTGTAAAAGTAATGGCACCAATAAAAATACCAATAAATACTTCCACCAAGTGAATAGTGTACGCGGCACCGATTAATTTTTGTGTTTCAGAATCCAAGTAAGAACCGAAGCCCACTAATACAGCTGCTAATCCCACAAAACTATGTAAGATGGCTACCAACTGAGGCATAGAAGTCATTTCCACTTTACGTGCGACGATAATGCCAATCAAAGAAGCAATAGAAATAGCCCCAATAATATAAATATGTCCTTCAACTCTCTGGCCTAAAACAGTAGCCATAATTGCAACAATCATACCAACAATTCCGAAAATAACTCCTCGTTTTGCAGATTCTTGTGAGGCTAATCCTCCTAAACTTAAGATGAAAAGGATACTTGCAAATAAATATGCTGCTGTTTGAATTTCTTTAGCTATAGCGATCATAATTTCTATTTAACTCCTTATAATTTTTTATTATTTGTGTCGTTGAAGCTTGTGCTTTCTATTTTTTAAACATTTTCAACATACGATGTGTCACTAAAAATCCACCTACTATATTAATGCTTGCAATCAAAATAGCAATCACAGCTATAATGGTTACTGGATCTTTGATATCATTGGTAGTTTGCAATAAACCACCTACCACGATAATTCCACTGATGGCATTTGTTACTGCCATTAAAGGAGTATGTAAAGCATGAGCAACATTGTTAATCAATTGCCAGCCAACAAAAATGGCCAAAACAAACACTGTGAAATGCTGAATGAATTCGCTTGGTGCATATTTACCTACTAAAAATAATATTGCTCCAACAGATGCCAAGGTAATAACCATAGAGTTGGTTGCTTTTTTTGCAATTGCTTCAGCGTTTGCCTTTGTTTCTTCTGCAGTGGGTGGAACTAATTTTACTTTTCCACCGGCAGTTGGACTGACAGGTAGAGGGGCTGGAGGCCAATTAATTTTACCATTGTAAGTTACCATAGCTCTTGACACAACTGCATCTTCCATATCAATTTTCCATTTTTCCGCTTTACCCATGTCATCTAATAAATGACATAAGTTGTTTCCATAAAGTTGAGAAGCTTGACTTGGTAATTGACTTAATTTACCAACCATAGTAACTCCATTGTCGGTTGTATAAACTTCTCCATTTTTTGTAAGAGCACAGTTACCTCCTGTTGATGCAGCTAAATCCACAATTACTGAACCCGGTTTCATAGCTATTACGTGATAATCCATCCACAATTTAGGAGCGGGTCTTCCTGGAATTTGAGCAGTAGTAATTAAAATGTCAACTTCTTTGGCTTGCTCTAAAAATAACTTCATCTCAGCTTCAATAAACTCTTTGCTCATTTCTTTTGAATAACCTGACGAAGTTGCACCGTCTTCTTCAATTTCAACGGTTAAGAATTTCGCACCCATCGATTCGATTTGCTCTGCAACTTCTTTTCTTGTATCAAAAGCCCTAACAATAGCACCCAATGAATTAGATGCTCCAATGGCAGCAAGACCAGCTACACCTGCACCAATTACCAATACTTTAGCTGGCTCTACTTTTCCTGCAGCAGTAATTTGTCCGTTTAAAAATCGCCCGAAATGATAAGACCCTTCAATCACTGCTCTGTATCCTGCAATATTTGCCATTGATGACAGTACATCCATTTTTTGTGCTCTGGAAATACGAGGAATCGCATCCATAGCAACTGCATTTACTTTTTTATCTGCTAATTTTTGAAGTAAAGGCTGGTTTTGAGCAGGCCATAAATAGCTCAACAAAACTAAACCTTCAGCCATCATGTCAATTTCTTCCATTGTAGGTTCTTTAACCTTTAATACAATATCAGAATTGCTATAAATATCTTTAGCTGCGTTTACAATTTTGGCTCCAGCTTCCTCAAAATCCTTATCTGAAAAATTTGCTTTTACCCCGGCGTTATGCTGAATATAAACTTCAAATCCTTGTTTTTGTAGACGTTTTACAGTTATTGGAGTTGCGGCAACTCTTAATTCACTTGGAAAAATTTCAGATGGAATACCTACTTTCATAATTTGACTATCATAAGTTTAATATTTTTCAATAAAATTTGTTATAAAATATTTTAAATCAATTGTTAGATTATGGATATTCAATTTTGGGTTAATTATGTTTAGAACAGTTGGTTTTATTTAAAAATAATTTTTCGAAGATACAAAAATTTTATGTAAACTTTAAAAATATAGTAATCAACTCGTAGGAATTACTTTTAATATTTCAATTACAAAACGCCAATATTTTTGAACAGAACTGATGCTTACGCGTTCATCAGGAGAATGAGCTCCCAAGATGGTTGGTCCAAAAGAAATCATATCCATATTAGGATAATTTTTTCCTAAAATACCACATTCTAAACCTGCATGACAAGCAACCACTTTAGGTTTTTTATTATATAATTGTTCGTAAACTGATGTTAAGACTTTTAATATTGGAGAAGATAAATTTGGTGTCCAACCTGGATAAGAACCAGAAAAACTTACTTTTAAATTTGCCATTGCAAAAGTTGCTTCCAAAGCTTGGGCTAAATCCATTTTAGAACTTTCGACAGAGGAACGGGTTAAACAAGAAATGGTAATTTTTCCCTCTTTAACAATTACTCGGGCAAGATTATTAGAAGTTTCGACTAGATTATCCATATCAGCGCTCATTCGATAAACTCCATTTGAAACTCCATAAATAGCATTGATTATTTGAGTTTGAGATTTGGAATTCATTACTAGCTCTGGTAAAAGCACTTTGTCGAGTCCAATTTTTAATTTTGGTTCGCTAGTTTTAAATTCGAATTTTATATCCTTTATTATTTGTTCAAAAGCGGTATTAAAATCAACTACTTTATTTTTAGGTAAAATTACTATTGACTCACTTTCACGAGGAATAGCATTACGTAAACTACCACCATTAATTTCTGAAACACTTAAGCCAAAAAGTTCAAAACCTTTATACAATAATCGGTTCATGATTTTATTTGCATTGGCTAAACCTTTATGAATATCCATACCTGAATGTCCACCATTTAAACCTTTTACAGATATTCGCCACGCAGAACAATCTGGTGGTAATTCTTCCATTTGATAATTACCAGTGGCTGTAACGTCTATTCCTCCTGCGCAACCAATATCAATTTCATCATCTTGTTCGGTATCTAAATTTAAAAGTATACTACCTTTTAAAAGGCCCGCCTTAAGATTTAAAGCGCCAGTCATACCCGTTTCTTCATCTATCGTAAACAATGCCTCTATTGCAGGATGAGAAATAGAATCACTTTCTAAAATAGCCATAATTGTGGCAACACCTATTCCGTTGTCTGCACCCAAAGTTGTACCTTTTGCTTTTATCCAATCTTTATCTACAAACATTTCTATTCCTTGAACATCAAAATCAAATACAGTATCGTTATTTTTTTGATGAACCATATCTAAATGCGATTGTAATATAATTGATTTTCTATTTTCCATTCCAAGAGTTGCAGGTTTTCTAATAATCACATTTCGAACTTGATCTTCAAACGTTTCTAAACCTAAACTATTTCCAAATGCTTTTATAAATTCGATTATTCGATCTTCTTTTTTTGAAGGACGTGGCACTGCATTTAAATCAGCAAATTTATTCCAGAGACAAATTGGTTCTAATTTTCTTATTTCTTCACTCATATTTATTTTAATTATAAACAAATGTAGCGGTTAAATATTAAGGAAGATTAAAAAACATCAAGTTAAATAAATTTAAAATAAACTTAAATATGATTTAAAATTTACGACTATTATGAAAAAATAATTTTAATTATATTTAATTATATTTATTACATTTAATTAATTTTTTATTTTAACAAATAAATTAATATCTTATGAAAACAAATAAACTGACTTTAAGCGCATTTTTTTTTATTTTTTTAGCCTTTTCGGCGGTAATATACGCCCAAGTGCCGATAGCTAATTTTTCTATAAGTCCTAACCCTGTTTGTTCTGGAAATGTGATTCAAATAACTAATATGTCTATTGGAGCGACTTCATGGTCTTATACTCTAAATCCAGGCTTTGGTGGATTTTTTCCTCCAACAATATCTACTTCTCCAAACCCAACCATAACCTATAATTATAATAATTTTGGAAATAATACTTACACTATTAGCTTAATTGCGAGTAATTCATCGGGTAATAGTACTGTGGTTAGAAAAACAATTACTGTATTAGCTGGGCCAAATGCCAATATTAATCCTGCAAACCAAAACTCTTGTATAGGAGCTAATCCGAGCGTTATCAATATTAATCAAGGTGGTGGTTTTGGTGGTGGTGCAGCTTATAATTATAGCTGGAGCACAGGCTCATCATCACAATCTATAACGGTTTCGCCTAGCGTAACTACTATATATACCTGTGTAATTACAGCTACAAACGGTTGTTCCATTTTCAGAACCGCCACTGTTACTATTATTCAACCAAGTATTTCAATAGGGAGTGTTCCGGCTAATATTTGTCCTGGTACCTCAAGTACCTTAACCGCCAGTGGCTCCGGAAATGGGCCTTATACATATGCTTGGTCAAACGCAGCAAGCACTCAAACCATTAGTACAAATGTTGCTGGAGTTTATAATGTAACAGTGACAAATGCAATTAATTGTTCAGTGGTTCAATCTTATTCTTTAGGAACTTCTAATACTTTAAGTTTAACTACAGTTTCTAATCCTGCCACATTATGTTTAGGAAACACAGCTACATTATCTTGTATTGGAGCAAGCAGCTACACTTGGAGTACAGGATCTACTGCTCTTACCAGCACAGTTGCTCCTTCAATACCAACCTCTTATACAGTTTATGGTGCTATTGGAACTTGTACTGGTATCGGAACTTACTATCTTAATATTAGCATTACGCCAACCATTATTGCAACCAGCTCAAGTAATTCATTGTGCTCAGGAAATGTTGCTACGCTCACTGCTAATGGAGCTTCCACTTACACATGGACTACAGGTGGAGGTTTTAATCCTACAATTATTGGTAACGGAGCAGTAATTACTGTTACTCCAGGCGGAACTACTTTATATACTGTAAGGGGCAATAATCCAGGTTGTCCGACAAGAACTTCTACACTTAACATAACTACATTACAAAGTCCAGTTGTTAATATTTCAAGCAGCAGTAGCGTAATTTGTGCAGGTCAAAATTTAGTTTTAATTGCAAGTGGGGCTAATACATATTTATGGAACAACGGTGCTAATACTGCAACAATTACTGTAACTCCAACAATTACATCCACCTATTCAGTTATAGGAACTGGTACTAACTTATGTAGTAGAACTTCTCAAATTACACAAAGCGTTAATCCCTGCATTAGCATTGAAAAAAATTCTATTCAGAGCCAAGCTATTCAAATATTCCCAAATCCGAGTAAAGGAACATTTAATGTTAAATCAGAAAATTTATGCTATATTCGAATTATAAATCAATTAGGGCAGACAGTTAAAATCTTTACACTAAATGAAAATAATCAATTTATGTGCCTAATTTCTGAATTAGCTAACGGCATTTATTATATTATTTCTAATGATCAAACCTCAAAACAAAAAATAATTATTCAAGACTAAACGTCTTATTTTATTTATAAAAAAACCACTTCAATTTGAAGTGGTTTTTTTGTTTTTAAATTATTTAATAAATGAAATCGTAATCTTACTGAAGAAAAATTAGGTTTTTAAAACGGGATACCTGGAGATTCTGTTTGTGTTAGATCGCCCAATTGCACCGGAGGAATGGAAATTACAGGTATATTTGAAATATGAACTAATTGATGATTGTAATTATTTAAAATCCCAAATTGGCTATCTGATTTTTGATCTGTCATTGTTATGATTAAATCGACTTTATGTTTTTTTGCAAAACTAATCGTTTTAGAAACTCTATGCGCCGTTTTATCAATAAAGCAATCGAAAGAAATTTTACTTTCAGAACATAGCTTTTCTATTTGCTTAGTAACAATGTCTAATTTAAATTTATCGTTACGCTCATTTTCGTTATAAAGGCCTAGAATGCTAACCTTTGATTTAAATGCTTTTGCTAAACTAATAGCATAATTTACTTTTTGACGAGAGTGATCTGATAAATCAATTGGTAATAAAATATTTTTATATCCTTTTTTAGATGATTTTTCTTTAATTGTCATTACTGGTATTTCTGATTTGGTAATTAAACGATAGGCATTGCTTCCTAAAAAAAAATCGTTATTAGAACCGCTGCCTTGAGTTCCCATGATAATCAAATCGATATTTTGTTCATTAGCAACATTAACAATTTCAGATGTAATATTTCCTGAGGATACAATAGTTCTAACCTTTATACCAAAATCTTTTTTTATTTTTATAGAAACAATTTCTAATTGATGACTTAAAACTTTAATTAAGTCTTTCTTATTTTTTATTTTTAAAATAGGTAAAATAATATCTAAGGTATCAGATTTGCCAATAACATGTAATAAATAAAGATCACTTCTTAAAAAGGCTGCCATAAAAGCTGCATTGCTGAGAGCTTTATCGGCATTTTTAGAGAAATCATAAGGTAACAATATTTTTTTTGAGCTAAATTTAATCATGGGTTTTAATTTATTTATTTATTATTATATTTTGCAAAGTTATGTACTTTTAAATTAATAAAATATTTTTTTTTAAGCTTTCATTTTGCTCAATAAATAATAGAGCAATTTATTTGTAGTATATTTGTTAAATATTAATTTAATAGCCAAAGCCAATCATAATCCTAACAAAGGCTTTTTTAATTTTTAGCTTTATGATCCAAGCCAGCATTCTTGCTAATTTTAAAATTGAGGCGCTCAATAGTATGCAACAAGAAACAATTGAAGCCTTTAATATAACAAAAGACCTTATCCTTATTTCTCCTACTGGTTCGGGTAAAACTTTAGCATTTTTATTACCAATAATAAATGTTTTAAATGCCGAAAGGAGAGATGTGCAAGTAATCATCATAGTTCCAACAAGGGAATTGGCTCTGCAAATTGAGGGGGTATTTAAACAAATGGGGTCTATTTTTAAAATAAATTGCTGTTATGGGGGGCATTCAGTTCAAATAGAAAGAAATAACTTATCAGAACCCCCTGCAGTTTTAGTTGGCACACCTGGAAGAATTGCTCACCATATTCGCAAAAAAACATTAAATATTACAACTGCTAATTATTTAATTTTAGATGAATTTGATAAATCGTTAGAATCAGGATTTAAGGAAGAAATGCTTTTTATTATTAAAACAATTAAGCAACTCAATAAAAGAATTTTAACCTCGGCAACGATTTTAAAAGAAATACCGTCATTTTTAGGGATAAAGGACATTAAAGTTCTAAATTATAGCGAAACAACAAAAGAAGCGAATGGTGTTTTAACTTTAAAATCAGTAAGAGTTAAAGGCGATGATAAACTAGATGCTTTAATTTTATTATTAGGTGTTATTGGATTTCAACCGACTATTGTATTCTGCAATCATCGAGATGCTGTATCAAGAGTAAGTGAACAATTAAGTAGATTAAATTTTGAGCACGGATTTTACCATGGTGGTCTCGAACAAATTGAACGTGAAAAAACACTAATTAAATTTCGTAACGGAAGCATTAATTTATTAATATCAACTGATTTAGCCGCCAGAGGTCTAGACATTCCTGAAATTAAAGTAGTAGTTCATTATCAGTTACCAAATTCTTTAGATACGATGATTCATCGCAATGGAAGAACGGCTAGAATGAATGCCAGCGGAACTGCTTATTTTTTATTAGATACCGATGATTATTTGCCTTCTTTTATAGAAAACACTTGTGAAGAAGAAGAGTTGCCCAAAAAATTTATTTTACCAAAACCAAGCCAATGGAGGACTCTTTATATTTCAGCAGGAAAAAAAGATAAGGTAAATAAAATGGATATCGTAGGGATGCTATTAAAAAAAGGCGCCTTAAAAAAAGAAGAATTAGGTAAAATTGAAGTATTAGACCATTCGGCATATATTGCTATAAAAAGTGATAAAATTGTAAAAACGATTCGGTTGATAAAAGAAGAACGTATTAAAAATAAAAAAGTAAAAACAGAAATTTCTTTTTAATTATTTTAGCCTTGTTTTCTCTCAATTTCTTCTAAAAAAATCTGCCTATATAACCTTTTGGAAATCTTTACTGATTCTTCATTTTTAGAAATTTACCGTAATTTGAAAAAATAAAATGCCTTTATATTTTCTACAAGGCTTGTTTTTATTACCTATACCTAATAATAATTGAGGATTCAATTCTCACATTATAAATTAAAAAATAGTTAATTTATACGTTGAAATCAAATTGAAAATTATTAAATTACGTAAACTATTAAACAATATATTTACTAAAATAACTCAAAAAAATTATTTAAATTTTAATAATAAATTATGAAGTTAAAACTCATTGCATTTGTTATTTTTTGTTTGGTTTGTGTAAAATTTCAAGCTCAAAATACTGGAGTTATTCGAGGTAATGTTAAAGATAGAAATATACAAGAAAGTATTATTGGAGGAATAATTGTATTAGATGGGACTTCTATAGCCGCATTGACTGATGCAGACGGCAATTTTAAAATTAATGCGCCAATTGGAACTTATAACATTAAAGTATCTTATATTGGTTATGAAACTCAGATTAAATACAACATCTCAGTAACTACGGGAAACGCTCAGATAGTAAATTTCGAAATTGATCCCATCTCGAGTAGTTTAAGTGAAGTAGCAGTTGTATACGAAAAAGGTAAATCGGCTGTAGCTACCGATATGATAACCCCTTTATCTGTTCAACAATTAACTACAGAGGAAATAAAAAGCAATCCTGGAGGTAATTTTGATGTTTCAAAAGTGGTTCAAACATTGCCTGGTGTTGGAGGTTCGAGTGGAGGTGCGGCGCGAAACGATATTATTATAAGAGGTGGGGCGCCAAACGAAAATGTCTATTATGTAGACGGAATAGAAATTCCAGTTTTAAATCATTTTCAAACTCAAGGAAGTTCAGGAGGAGCTCAGGGCATTTTAAACGTGTCGTTTATTGAAGATGTAAAATTAAGCTCCTCGGCCTTTGATGCAAAATATGATAATGCAGTAGCCTCAACTTTTATTATAAAACAAAGACAAGGAAATCCTGAAAAAATTTCTGGAAATGCTCGTGTTAGCTTTACCGAATCTGCCTTAACTCTCGAGGGCCCGTTAGGAAAAAAAACTAACTATTTAATGTCTGTTCGACGATCGTATTTAGATTTTTTATTTACAGCTATAGATCTACCTATTAGACCAAATTTTACTGATGCTCAATATAAAATTACAAGTCAACTAAACGAAAAAACAACACTAACCGCATTAGGAGTTGGTGCAATAGATGAATTTTCATTTGCTAAAACAAAAAATTCAAGTCTCGAAAATGAATATTTTAGACGCTCTCTTCCTTTTATAAATCAATGGAACTATACAACTGGTTTTACTTTAAAAAGACTGATAAATAAAGGTTATATAAACATTGCTATAAGTAGAAATATGTTTAATAACGAATTAGATCGATTTGAAGATGCTAAAAATGGTGATGAAACAAAACGTAATTTAAAAATTAGATCTCAGGAAATGGAAAATAAACTAAGGATTGATATTAACAAATATATCAACGGTTGGAAGTTTTCTTATGGAGTAATGGCACAATTCGTAAAATACAATACAGATTTATATAATAAATTAAGCAGTGTAATAATCGACTCTTCAGGAAATCAGCTAATGCCTCCGATAGAAATAAAATTTAAAAGTGCCATAGAGTTTTTTAAATATGGAGCTTTTACTCAAGTTGCTAAAAATATTTTTAAAGAAAAACTTTTGGTTTCGTTTGGATTACGTAGCGACATGAACTCTTTTTTATCAGATGGAAATAATCCCATGAATTCGCTCTCCCCCCGCCTATCCTTTGCTTATCATCTTAATAAAAAAATTGATTTAACGGCATCAATTGGCCGTTATTATAAAATTCCTACTTATACAACGATGGGTTATAAAAATGAAAAATCAGAATATATAAATAAATCGATGAAATATATACAATCAAATCATTTTGTGTTAGGTAGCCAATATTTGCCTAACGAGGCACTGCGTTTTACCATAGAAGGATTTTACAAACAATACTCTAATTACCCGATATCAATAAGTAACCAAATTTCATTAGCCAATCAAGGGGGTGATTTTGGATCAATAGGAAGTGAAGCAATTACAAGTATAGGAAAAGGAGAAACTTATGGCTTTGAATTTTTTGTTCAACAAAAATTATTAAAACGATTATTTTATGTGGTGAGCTACACTTTTGTAAGAAGTTTATATTCGGGTTTAGACAATAAGCTTGTTGCTTCTTCATGGGATAATCAGCACCTACTATCTAGCACCCTTGGCTATAAGTTTAAAAAAGAATGGTCGCTTGGTTTAAAATACCGTTTTGCAGGTGGCAACCCATTTACTCCATTCGATTCAATTAGCTCTCAACAAAATTATGCTTTAATTGGGACAGGAGTTTTAGATTATAAAAAAATAAATAGTAAAAGATTAAACGCTTTTAACCAATTAGATTTTAGATTAGATAAAAAAATAAATTATAAAAAAACAACATTAGATATTTACATTGACGTTCAAAATTTATTGCTTTTTGAACAAGAAAGTGCACCATATTATACCTTTAAAAGAAAAGCAGACAACTCAGGTTTTGAAACTACAGATGGGAAATCTCTAAATATAAATGGAAGCAACGCAATACCCGTTATACTTGAAAATAAATCTAAAAATTCTACGCCAACAATTGGTATTATATTTGAATTTTAATCTAATGTAAATTAAAATTAAATTATTGTAATTTCTTCTAAATCATTAGAATAATCCTGCTTCAAGTCTTCGTGCAGGTTAGAAATACAACTATTAATTTTTTTTAGTTGTTGGTTATACATATTAATTAATATCTGACTTTTCTGAAAATGAAGACCGGAAAATTTAAGTTTTTTACAAAAATAAATAAGTAATTCAGATAAAATTGATTTATTATTGATAAACTTACCACACTTAGAAATTAATCTTAAAATTTTACGTAAAGTTTTTTTAGCTAAGTATAAATTTGACTGGGAGATAACGATTAAAAAAAGTTCATCAATTTCTTTTTTAATTTCAATAACAAATTCATCATTATTGTGAGATTTGAACAATAGATATGCCATAAATTCTTTATTATCTTTTTTATATTTTGTTAAGGCTAGACATAATTCTATTAATTCCTTTGGAGAAATTAATTGTAATTCCTTTTTTATTTCGTTAATGCTATGTGATTTTGGCATCTATAGATAAGAATAAATAAATATAAATTATTTTAAAATTTCATAACTATTGTCGGTTAAAATAAATTCTGCCTTGAAATCATCTATGTATAAATTTTGTTTTCCTTCAACATTCCAGACAGAAAATTCTATTATATTAATTAATTGTTTTTTCTTCAAAATCTCTTCACTTAAATCTATACCGAACTCTTTGTAATCCCATATATTATATACAATATCGGCATTACTCAAATAAAATGGGAATTCTTTTATTAACTGATGCTTTTTATCGAAAAATTGGATAAAAATATGAGTAGAATTAATCATTGGCTTAAAATAAGACCAAAAAGAAATTCTTATTTTTTTATTACCTTTTTCATTAAATAAAAGTGGATAATTACAACCATAAACTTTACAAAAATAATTTTCTTTATCAATTAACAATGAATTCTTTCCAGAATGCTTAATTTGGGTTGAAACTTTATCTTTAAAATAACTCGATTCAAAATTTTGATTAAAAATTGTTTTTTTAATAATTGAAGAAGGTGGAATTAAAAACATATTTGCTTTTTTAGTTCTAAAAAAATTTCTCCAAAAAACCTCTTTATATGTAATCGTCTGATCTAATATGCCATTATTTTTTTGCATATTTTTAAATAAATAATAAAAGATACTTAAACACATAAATACCAATAGTGTAATTAATAGTTTTTTTTTGTTTGATAATTGATTTATTAAAGCAGCTAAAAAAATCGCCAATATTGGGTAAAAATCGATTATACCACGAGTTGTTATAGGCCAATACCACCAGGAACTATATAAAAAAATTATTAAAAATAAAACAAAAGGTAATATTATTTTTTTTTGAATTGATAAATATCGAATTCCAAATAATGAAATAAATGCAAGTGGAACATAAGTAAATAATCCAATATTATAACCGAATAGAGCTTCTAAAAATTTAGATTGATTAAAATAAAACCTCTCATTACTGTACGTATAAGGAAATAATGAATGAGTTTGAATATACATAATCATAAACTGATTAATTAAGGCACCTATTAATATACTAAATAAAAAACCATCAAACCATTTTATTTTACCTAACCTAAACGGCTGTTTAAAAAAAGTTGTTGGCATAAAAGCTGGGACTATTAGGATAATTAATCCATTTAAAGGTCTAATACAAACAGCTATCACAAAAAATAATACTGTTAAAATTAAATATCTGATTTTAGTTTCTGCTTCAAAAAAAGAGAGTAAATGATATTTAAATAAAGTAAAAAAAACAAATGAATATATATGAGACTGAGAATTTAAATTAATACTGTAATAAAATAAATATGTTCCATAAAATATAGCAATTGGGGAAAGATTGGCTGCTAAATTATTTTGAAATAATTTATAAATTAATTTTCTCAAATAAAATAAACCAATAATCAAATAAAAGATTGAAGCAAACCCAATAAACAATTGATAGGGCTGAGAAAATCCATCAGTGGGATAATTAAACCACTTTGCAACTAAATGTGCCATACCAAAAAAAGGTAACCAGATATATGAAAGACCCTGATAATATTTATTTATTTTCTTATTTTCATATGCCACAAGAAAATTGTCTTCGGGATTTGGAAATGACTCGTAAACATAATTTGCTTTATAGACCTTGTTAAACCAATTAAAGGAATAATCTGTATCGTTATAAATGAATTTAGCTGGTAAATATGAATAATAACCAAAACCATCGCCAGCAATAAATTTGTGCCATGGCGAATTTAATGGGCGCAAGATAAAAAACACCAGAATTATAGAAATTAAAAATCCAAAAAAAAGAATATCGAATTTGTTTTTAAACAAAGGTATTTATTATTATTAAATTAATTTTAAAGTTAAAAAAAATGATGGTTATATTGATTAAATAATATTTAGAAAAAACTATTTTGTTGCTTAAATTTACTTCGAATGAAATCAACTCTGCTTAATTATAGTCAATTTGTAAAACAAGAAGCTAAACGCTTGGGTTTTGATTTTTGTGGAATATCAAAAGCTGAATTTTTAGAAGAAGAAGCCCCTCGACTAGAAAAGTGGCTAAAAGAATCAAAGCATGGACAAATGAAATATATGGAAAATTATTTCGATAAACGTTTAAATCCAACGTTATTAGTTGATGGTGCTAAATCTGTTATTTCATTATTATACAATTATTATCCTTCAGAGCAACAAATTGATGGGGTGCCTAAAATTAGTAAATATAGTTTTGGAATAGATTACCATGAAGTAATCAAAACAAAACTAAACGAATTTTTACAATCAATTAAAATTAAAATCGGTAAAATAAATGGAAGGGCTTTTGTAGATAGCGCTCCAGTAATGGACAAAGTTTGGGCGGCTAAAAGTGGGTTAGGATGGATAGGAAAAAACAGTAACTTAATAAATAAAAAACAAGGTTCATTTTTTTTTATTGCCGAGTTAATTATAGATGTTGAATTATTATACGATGGCCCACTAAAAGATTATTGTGGCACCTGTACTCGTTGTATAGACGCTTGCCCTACTGATGCTATTGTAAGCCCTTACACTATAGATGGTAGTAAATGTATTAGCTATCTAACTATCGAATTAAAAGAATCTATTCCAAATGAATTTAAATCTAAAATGGATAATTGGATATTTGGTTGTGATGTTTGCCAAGATGTATGCCCCTGGAATCGTTTTAGTAAAGAACATCAAGAGCCCTTATTTAAAAGTCAGAATGGTTTACTTAATTATAATGAGTCTGATTGGCAGGAGATGACTGAAGTGACTTTTAATTTAATTTTTAAACAATCAGCAATTAAAAGAACTAGATACAAAGGGCTTAAAAGAAATATAGCATTTATTAAGTCATCAAATTAATAAATTCAAATCGTTAAATATAAAATTTAAATTGGATAACTTTTGAAAATAAAAAATTTAATTTTTAAAAATATTTTAAAATAATTCATTGATTTGAATATCTTTGTAAAAAAAAATGCAAAGTTGGTCATCTGAATTAGACGCTCTATTTTCGATTCATGGACTTATTGGGCTAGTTACCTTAACTATTCTCGAAATAATTTTAGGCATTGACAACATTATTTTTATTTCTATAGCGGTAAACAAGTTACCACTGGCTCAACAAAAAAAAGCAAGAACCTTTGGATTAAGTTTAGCGTTAATTGTTAGAACTATTTTATTAATTTTTGTTGGATGGATTGCTGGCCTAAAAGATGCTTTATTTATGATTGGCCCTTATGGTATAAGCGGAAAAAGCATTATTTTAATAGGGGGCGGATTGTTTTTATTAATTAAAACATTTAAAGAAATAAAAGAAAAAATTTATAATGGCGAATCTGAGATTGAGCACATAAAATCTGGAAAAAATACTTTTAACGGAATAATTTTACAGATTATTATTATTGATTTTGTGTTTAGTTTTGACAGTATTTTAGCCGCTGTGGGAATAAGTGGTGTGGTTCTCATAATGATTTCTGCTGTATTAATAAGCATGCTATTAATGATTTTATTTAGCGCCCTCGTTTCTAATTTTATAAATAAAAATAAAGGCATAAAAACAATTGCTTTATCATTTTTATTGGTAATTGGGGGAATAATTTTAACAGAAGGAATTTTTGACTGCTATAATTTTAGTGTGCCAGAAAATGAACACTTAGAGTTAAATAAAAATTATGCTTATATTGCCTTAGCATTTGCTTTGCTAGTAGAAACTTTTAACATGATGGAAAAAAAAGTAAAATTAAAAAAAGGTTTATAAATTTATTTTTCTTTCCCTTCTAGAAGATACAAGTCGTGTTCAGATGGATTACCATTCACAAAATCCTTGTACGCAATACCATTAAAATAATATAAAAAAATAAAAAAAGGAAAACCATAAAGGAAGTAATGCCCTTGCCTGAATAAATTTAACAAAATCATTAATAAAATGGAATTGCTAATTAACCAATGATGGGTTAATCGTTTGGGGTCTCGCTTAACATATCCCGTGATAATTATATATATAAATATAATAATTCCAAACAATCCAGTTTCGGACATTAATCTTAAAAACATCGAATTGGCATCAGCTGAATTTGAGTCAAAACCCTTCTGTTTAATATCTTTAGATAATGAGTGAATATTAAATGCAAAAGCATGTGAACCTATGCCAGTTCCAAATAAAAAATTTGTTTTAAAATTTTCGGAAGCTACAACATAGTTATTATACAAGATAAATGATGAGCCATGTGTTTTGCCTATTATAAATTTCTCACCTTGAAACAATGCAATCGAACTATCATATCTTTCTCTAAACTCAGGTACATTATTATAGATAAAATTAAAGGTAATTAATATTAATGGTACAACTACAATTAGATATTTTAAAATACCATAGCTTAAAAATAAAAGTAAAATCGCAACTAAAATTCCCGTTTGAGCTAAGCTAGAAAAAGATAAAATATAAACAGAAACAATAACAATACTCTTGAATTTATTAATAAATATACTTTCTTTTTTTGTAAGGTTATACAAAGAAATAAAAAAAGCTGCTGATAAAATACCTGCTAAATGGGCTGGTTCACAAAAAATTGAATTAATGCGAATACCAAAATTACCCCCAAAAGTTAGTCCCCATTTATTTAAGTTTATAAAATGAAAATTATAACCATATTTGAAACCGATTAAAAAAGAAATGAATTGAATTAGTC
>SYAL01000019.1 GCA_005787585.1 Bacteroidota bacterium | reverse complement strand
CCTGTACTCCATGAATAAGTTAACATGCCCGATGCATTTAGAGTAGTTGATGACCCGCTACAAATTATACTAGGTGTAGCACCTGAAACAACACCATTTCCATTAAAATTATAAGTAATAATAATTGATCCATTTCCTGATTGAGCACCACTGGTATTAGATTGATTAGTGCCAGCATTAAAAGAGCCCCCTCCACCACCATGAGTTGGGTCAGTACCACCTCCTCCACCTGAATAGCCACCACCACCACCACCACCGCCATAGTGATTACCGCCACCGCCACCACCACCATAACCACCTAAACCGCCACAACCGCCACCACCACCGCCACAAAATCCTAAACCCCCAGTCCAATTTGGTAAACTCGATCCACCATAAGGTCCGCCACCAGCAGATGACCATCCAGCACCTCCTCCTGAACAAGCAACATTACTCCATAAACCTGCACTTCCTCCAAATCCACCAACTCCTCCTGCAGCTCCAGATGAACTTGCCTGATTACCTGATGTAGAAACTGTTCCTGATGCCCCTGGGTGTAAAGGTGTTGAGCTAGTATAATTGCATTTTCCACCACCACCACCTGCTGCTAATAATAATGTTGGGCCAGAAGAATAAACAAAACTACCACCACCACCACCCGAACTATTTTGAACCTGTCCACCGACTTGTAATAATCCCATTCGACCAACAACCAATGAATAAACAGAACCAGCGGTTGTAGTAAATGTTCCAATCATTCTGGCACCTAAACCGCCTCCTCCATTAAAAGATCCTCCACCTTGTGCGCCATTTGCTTGAATAGTAAAGATAGATACGCAACTGGGCACAGTAAATGTTTGAATACTGCCAGTATAAGAAAATGTTTGTATTATTTGGGCTTTATAAAGAACTGAAAATAGGATAAAAATATAAAGAAGTGATTTATTAATTGTTTTCATAATTATTATTGCTTAGTATAAATATAGCAATAAATTTATAAAAGTTAAAGAAATCAAATTAAAATATAATTTTTTAAGGAATTATTTTTTCGGTTATTTTTTCGTTATTAGATGTATTGTTTAAAAAAATTTCTAAGTATTTAACTTTTGGAACCCAGAAAGTTCCACCTTCAATTTGAATGTGAATTTTTTGTAAAATAAACATCTTATTATTTAAATTATAATAAACATGGTATTTTTTATCAATATTAGATTTGATTAGATATAAAATCTTTTTTTTGAAGGAGACAAAATTAAAATAATAAGATTTTTTTTCTTTATTCAAAATTTTTAAATTTAAACCATAGGCAAAAGCAAGTTGGATATAATTAAGCGGTTCAATACTTTTATCAGTTTCGTAGTTAATCCAATTTATTTTAATAGGTTCTAATTCATTAAGTTCTCCGCTTTTCAGTTCATTTAATTCATATATAACTGCATTTTTATTTATACTTCTTTGAATAAAGAATAGCATATCTTTAAATTTAGTTAGTGATGGATAATCATCATTATTTAACACAGTAAATTGAGAAAAAAACAATGTAATTATTGTAAAAGATATTATATTTTTTAAGTTTTTAAGAATCATTTATGTTTTATTGGCAATCGTTGACCGATAAATAATAATTATTTAATTAAAAATTATCAAATTTACTATAATTATACCAATCTTAATTTTAATTGTAATTTTGTTTTTTATAAAATAAATATTCATTGACATTTGACGATTTTAATTTTGACGATTCTTTATTGGAGGGACTTTATAGTATGGGATATAAAAAGCCAACTCTAATTCAGGAGCAAGCAATTCCTGTTATTTTAAAAAATAAAGATTTGATAGCTTGTGCCCAAACAGGAACCGGAAAAACGGCAGCTTATCTCCTGCCAATTATTCATCATATTTTGAAAGCACCTACCCGTCATTTAAACACTCTGATTATTGCACCAACCAGAGAGTTAATTCTTCAAATAGATCAACAAATTGATGGTATGGGATATTTTTGTTCTGTTGGATCAATTGCTATTTATGGAGGAAATGATGGAATGACTTGGGAAAAACAAAAACACGCCTTGCGCGAAGGGGTTGATATTGTTTGTGCAACTCCCGGAAGACTCATAGCTTTATTACAAAATGGAGATATAAATTTCGAATATTTACAACATTTGGTTTTAGATGAAGCAGATAGAATGTTAGATATGGGTTTTTTTGACGATATTAAATCTATCATTAACTATTTACCTAAAAACCGACAAACTATTTTGTTTTCAGCTACTATGCCTTCTAAAATTAGGATGTTAGCCAATCAAATTGCAAAAGACCCTGAGCAAATAAATATTGCTATAAGTAAACCAGCAGCAGGAATCGTTCAACAAGTTTATATAGTATATGATTCTCAAAAAGAATCTTTAGTCAAGATTATTTTAAAAAATAAAGATTTCAAATCAGTTATTATTTTTTCATCAACTAAAGATAATGTAAAATTACTTGAAAGGACTTTACGACAAGTTGATGGTTCAGTTAAAGCATTTCATTCAGATTTAGAGCAAGTTGAACGCGAAGAAATTATGCGCGATTTTAAAGCAAAAAAAATAAGAGTTTTAATTGGTACAGATATTTTGTCGAGAGGAATAGATGTCGATGGTATTAGTTTGGTAATAAATTATTATGCTCCGCCCGACCCTGAAGATTATATTCATAGAATTGGAAGAACTGCAAGAGCAGAAAAAGCTGGAGTAGCTATTACCCTTGTAAATGAAAGAGATCAAATAAAACTCTCTAAAATAGAAGATTTGATGGGATTTGAGGTAGTAAGAATGCCAATTCCAAAAGAATTAGGGCCCGGACCAGAATATAATCCATCAGTAAATAAAAAACAATTTTCGAATTTTAAATCAAATAAAAAATCATCACATAATAAAAGTAAATCTAAGTCTAAATATAAATAGTAAATTAATTATTTTTTAGGAACCTAAATTAATATTAGTTCAATAATTTATATGTTTAACAAATACATCACACACATTTAAATATGTTTATTGATACTCATACACATCTATATGCTGAAGAATTTAATTCAGATAGAAATGTTTTAATTAAAAAAGCGATTCATAACGGCATAATTAAATTTTATCTTCCAAATATTGATTCTAGTTCTATTGCTCCAATGTTAAGTTTAGAAGCTCGCTTTCCTAAAAACTGTTTTGCAATGATGGGTTTGCATCCTTGTCACGTAAATAATAATGTAATAAATGACCTAATAATAATAAGCGATTGGTTAAAAAAGAGAAAATTTGTAGCTATTGGAGAAATTGGGATGGATTTGTATTGGGATAAAACATTTATTGAGGAACAAAAGTACGCTTTTCAAAAACAAATAGAGTGGGCAATAAACTTTAATTATCCAATTGTAATTCATTGTAGAAATGCTTTTGATGAAATTTTTTCTGTTCTAACATCATTCCCAAAATTACCTAAAGCTATTTTTCATTGTTTTTCAGGTAATTATGAACAAGCAAAAAAAATAATTGATTTAGGAGATTTTAAATTAGGTATTGGTGGTGTTTTGACGTTTAAAAATTCGGGTTTGGATAAAGTTGTAGAAAAAATTGATTTAAAGCATTTTGTTTTAGAAACAGATGCGCCTTATTTAGCTCCGAATCCTTTCAGAGGAAAGCGAAATGAACCATCTTTTCTATTTGAAATTGCTAAAAAGCTATCCGAAATTAAAAATATATCGATGGCTGAAATTGGAGAATTGACTGGCAAAAATGCTGATTTTATTTTTAATTAATTATAAAAATGGCTACAATCGCTTGATTTTTGAAAATAAGTTTGTAATAATAGAAAAAACTTATTAGATTTGCACCCCTAATTTAGGGAAAAGATATAAAATTTATAGAAAGTGGATGCATTAAGTTATAAAACCAAATTTGCTAATAAAGCAACTTCTGATAAAGAATGGTTACTTGTTGATGCCAACAATGAAGTAGTTGGACGTTTAGCTACGAAAGTTGCCATGTTACTTCGTGGTAAACACAAAACAAGTTATACACCTCATTCTGACTCTGGAAGTAATGTCATTATCATCAACGCTGAAAAAGTTCGTTTTACTGGCAAAAAATTAACTGATAAAGAGTATGTTCGTTATACTGGATTTCAAAGTGGGCAAAGATTTACAACTCCGAAAGAGTTGATGTTAAAAAAACCTGAAGAAATCTTAACACATGCTATTCATGGTATGTTACCAAAAGGACCCTTGGGAAGAGCTTTGAATACAAATGTTCGGATTTTTGTTGGAACTGAACATGGGTATGATGCTCAGCAACCAAAAAAAGTTGATTTAAGTAAAATTAAATAATTTATTATAATTAAATGGAAGTAATAAACACATCAGGCCGAAGAAAAACATCAGTTGCTCGTGCATACGTATCTAAAGGCTCTGGAAAAATTGAGGTAAACGGAAAAGATTACAAAAAATATTTTACTACACCTACTTTGCATTACTATGTAACTCAAAGTTTAATTGTTTCTAAATTACTTGATTCATGTGATGTGAGAGTTAAAGTTGCTGGAGGAGGTATAACTGGTCAAGCTCAAGCAATTCGATTAGCTATTGCAAAAGCTCTAGTTGAATTGAATGCAGAATTGAAAAAAGACTTGCGAGCAGCGGGTTTAATTACTCGAGATCCGCGTATGGTTGAACGCAAAAAATTTGGTCAGAAAAAAGCACGTGCTCGTTTCCAATTTAGCAAACGATAATATTATTTTAAGAAAAGAAGATAAAAAAAATGTCAGTAAGAACATCATTTAACGAGTTATTAGAATCAGGTGCACACTTTGGGCATCTCAAAAGTAAGTGGAATCCGGCAATGGCCCCATACATTTATGCCGAAAAAAACGGTATTCATATTATCGATTTAAACAAAACTGTTGCAAAGATTGAAGAAGCAGCCGATGCTCTAAAACAAATAGCTCGTTCGGGTCGTAAAGTATTATTTGTTGCAACTAAAAAGCAAGCAAAAGATATAGTTGCTGAGAAAGTAAAAACTGTAAATATGCCATATGTTACTGAACGTTGGCCAGGTGGTATGTTAACAAATTTTGCAACTATTCGTAAATCTGTACGTAGAATGAGTCAGATAGATAAGATGTTTGCTGATGGCACTTTTACGAATGTATCTAAACGCGAACGTTTACAATTTTCTCGTGAGCGTGCAAAGTTAGAAATTCAATTTGGATCAGTTTCTGATTTAACTCGATTACCTGCAGCATTATTTATTGTAGATATTACTAAAGAACATATTGCTGTTGCCGAAGCTAAACGTTTAAATATTCCAACTTTTGCAATTGTTGACACTAATTCGAATCCAAATTTAGTCGATTTTGCAGTCCCAGCAAACGACGACGCATCATCTTCAATCGCCTATATTATTGATTTGATGGTAATTGCTGTAAAAGAAGGATTATCAGATCGTAAAATGGATAAAGATTCAAATACAGAAGAAGGTAATACAAAAGAATCAAGTGCTTACGAAGCTGAAGAATTAGCTCAAGGTATTGTAATTAAAGGAGCCACCAAAAACATTAATGAAGAAGAAAAAGGCGGTGTAAAAAAACCACGTCGAAGAGTGATAGCAAAAAAATAATTTTAATTTAAATATTTAAAAGTGGTCATTCTGTTACTACAGTTTGACCTTTTTTTTAAGAAATAATACTATCAATTTAAAAAATAAATAACAACTTAATTTAAAAAAAAATGGCTATTACAGCAGCAGATGTAAACAAATTACGCCAGCAAACTGGGTCTGGTATGATGGATTGTAAAAAAGCATTAGAAGAATGTAACGGTGACTTTGAAGCAGCTGTTGATTTTCTTCGTAAAAAGGGGGCAAAAGTTGCTGCTAATCGAGCAGATCGAGATGCTAAAGAAGGTGTTGTTTTAGCTAAAACAGCTTTTGATAAAAAATCAGGAATTGTTATAAGTGTTAATTGTGAAACAGATTTTGTGGCTCAAAATGCAGATTTTATAGAGTTTGCAGAAACGCTTGCGGCTATTGCACTTGATAAAAAACCTGCTTCAACAGATGAGTTAAAGACATTATCATATGATGGTGTAATTTCAATTGCTGATAAATTTATGGAACAGATAGGGAAGATTGGTGAAAAAATTGATATTGGCTTCTATCAAATAATTAATGCTGAACAAGTTGTTGGATACATTCATCCAGGAAATCGTTTAGCCGTTTCTATTGGATTTAATAAAATTGTTTCTGATGAAGTTGCTAAAAATATTGCAATGCAGGCAGCCGCAATGGCTCCTCTGGCTATTGATAAGGATGATGTGGACGCTTCAACTATTAATCGAGAATTAGATATTGCCCGAGAAACTACCCGTGCTGAAGGTAAACCAGAGGAAATGATTGAGAAAATTGCTCAGGGTAAATTAAATAAATTTTATAAAGACTCTACATTGTTAAATCAAGAATATTTTATTGATAACAAACTAACCGTCAGGCAGTTTTTACAGAGTGTTGAAAAAGATCTTACCGTTTCGGCGCTAAAACGTTTTTCGTTATCTTAATTTTAAATCCCGATTTTTTAATCGGGATTTTTTTTTATCTTTAAAATAGTGAATTTCAAAAACTATTTTTTTTAAAAAAGTTAAATACAAAAAAACATGAAATATAAAAGAATTCTTTTAAAATTAAGTGGAGAAGCTTTAATGGGTAATAAAGGTTTTGGTATTGATCAAGAGCGTTTGTTGGAATATGCTAATGAAATTAAATCTATTTACGATGAAGGTTGTGAAGTTGCCATAGTAATTGGAGGAGGAAATATTTTTCGAGGTATTCAAGCCGAAAGGGGAGGAATGGATAGGGTACACGGCGATTATATGGGTATGTTGGCTACTGTAATTAATAGTATGGCAATACAATCAGCTTTGGAGGGAATTGGTGTTACAACTCGTTTACAAAGTGCTATTAAAATGGAACAAATTTGCGAACCTTTTATTAGACGAAAAGCAGTTCGGCATTTAGAAAAAGGTAGAGTTGTAATATTTGGTGCTGGAACGGGAAACCCGTATTTTACTACTGATACAGCGGCCACCTTGCGCGCTATCGAAATTGAGGCTTCAGTAATATTAAAGGGTACTCGTGTTGATGGAATTTATACTGCCGATCCAGAAAAAGATAAAACTGCAACTAAATACGAGACTATTAAATTTAGGGAGGTTTATGATAAGGGTTTGGAAGTAATGGATATGACTGCATTTACATTATGTAAAGAAAATAATTTACCCATTATTGTTTTTGATATGAATAAAAAAGGGAATCTTAAAAATATAATATTAGGTAATAAAATTGGAACTTTAGTTGAAGTTTAATTTTTTTAATTAGTATTAAATTTTTTTTAAACCTTTGATTATCTATTAAAACGAAGTATTAAAAATTTATCACAGCTTTTTTTTTAAGTGTAATTTTTTTTCTGCCACTTATTTTATAAATTATAGGTTTTCATAATTAATTTAATAAAATTAATACCATTTTTTAGGTATTGTAAAATTTTTATCAAAATTGTTTATTTGTAACAAAAAAAATAAAAATATTTTACTAATATTTAATGCAAAAACTTTATTTTTTAATTTCTATTTGTATTATAAAAATTTCAATTTTATTTTCACAACAAGTGGATTCAATCAATTTTATAAACTTAAGAGAAGTTTTAATACTAGAAAATTTATCTTCAAATGAAATAGATCGTATGCCGGAATTAAAAGATCATGTAATTTACGCCGGTAAAAAATCAGAAGTAATACAATTAGACAAAATTAATGCAGATTTTAGTTCGAATAATATTCGACAGATTTTTGCAAAAGTTCCTGGAATAAGTATCTGGGAAAATGATGGTTCTGGAATTCAGATGGGTATTGCATCAAGAGGATTAAGCCCAAATCGCTCTTGGGAATTTAATGTAAGACAAAGCGGTTGTGATATTTCCGCAGAAGTTTTTGGCTATCCTGAATCCTATTACAATCCTCCTATGGAAGCCTTAAAAAAAATTGAAGTGATACGCGGAGCGGCATCTTTACAGTATGGCCCTCAATTTGGTGGGTTACTTAATTATGAAATAAAAAAAGGTAATCCCAACAAACCTATATCTTTTGAATCTCAACAAACAGTTGGTTCTTATGCTTTGTTCAACACTTATAATGCTATTGGTGGAACTTACAAGAAGTTTTCTTATTATAGTTTTTTTCATCAACGAACCTCAGATGGATGGAGAAAAAACAGTCGTTACAATATTTATACTGGATATTTTTCGGCAAAATATCAACTCACAAAAAAAATAAATATTGGGGCAGAATATACAAAGATGGATTATAAAAGTCAGCAAGCTGGTGGTCTAATAGATTCTCAATTTAATGTGAATCATCGTCAATCGTTTAGAGAAAGAAATTGGTTTAGTGCCCCTTGGAATTTAGTATCACTAATAGTTAAATATGATATTTCTCAATCGTTAGGCTTTCAGTTGAATTCATTCGCTACTATTGCAGAGCGAAATAGTGTTGGTTTTACTAAATCAATCAATTTTAAGGATAGTATTAATCCAAGCACACTTCAATACAATGAGCGACAAATAGACAGAGATTATTATAAAAATTACGGAACGGAAGCTCGTCTATCAGTAAAATATATATTTTTTGGAAAAGAAAATATTTTTGCAGGAGGATTAAGAGCATATAGTGGTAATACAAAAAGAAATCAACTTGGTAAAGGAACAACCGGAAATAATTTTGATTTAACTCTTACTAACCCCCTTTTCGCAAAATCATTGGAATTCACAACTATAAATTATGCTGCCTTCGCTGAAAATATTTTTCAATTAGGAAATCGATTTAAGATTGTACCGGGAGTAAGACTTGAATATATAAAAAATCAGAGTCAAGGATATATCAATACAAACCAAACAGGTAAACTAAGTCCAAATAAAAAATTACGACAAATTTTACTTTATGGGATAGGAAGTGAATTTAAGGTATCTGAAAAAACAAATATGTATGTAAACTATTCTTCCGCCTTTCGTCCCGTTATATTTTCAGAACTTGCTCCATCTGCTACATCAGAAATCATTGATTCTAATCTAAAAGACGCGAGTGGTTTTAATGCAGATTTTGGTTATAGAGGAACAGTAAAAAACTTTTTAAATTTTGATATTGGTATCTTTTACTTGTATTACGATAATCGTGTAGGAATTATAACTCAAAATAATGCTCCGTTCAAAACAAATATTGGAACATCTATAAGTAGAGGTGTTGAGTCTTATATTGAAATAAATCTAATAAAAATTTTTAATGAAGATAGTAAAATTGTTAGTCTTAGTATTTTTGCATCCAATTCATTTATTGATGCAAAATATGCAAAATGGAATAATCCAGATATAGTTATTGATCCTAAAAGATCTATTGAAGGAAAGCGAATAGAAAATGCTCCACAATACATTCATCGTTTTGGAACGACCTATTGTTTAAAAGGAATTTCAGCAACCTATCAACTAAGTACTGTTGGAGATGTATTTGCAGACGCGGTAAATACTGAAATTTCAAATTCAACAGGAACTATTGGAAAGCTTTCTGGCTATCAGATAATGGACGTTTCAATTTCTTATAAATTTTTGGAGCGATATAATTTTAAAGGAGGTGTAAACAATATTACAGATAAAAAATATTCAACTCGCAGATCTTTTGGTTACCCTGGACCTGGAATAATTCCTGGAAATGGTAGAGCTATTTTTATAAGCTTTGGAGTTTCGATTTAAATATGAAGGTTAATTTTAAATTTTAAAAAGGATAATACAGAAAAATATTTTACAATAAACAAGGTAATTAAAAATTATTTGATTATAATTCTTCCCAGTAATTTATTTACTCTTTTTTTTAAGCCTGTTAGATGAATAATTTCTTTAATTATATTTTCTGTTTCTTCTGGGTTTACTGATTTTAGCAACTCTTGTTTTTCGCTAATATAATTATTTATTTTTTTTTCTTTTAAACTAAACAGTAAATGCTCTGTACTTTTCTTGATATTATTAATTTCTTCGTTGACAGTTACGCCAAGTGTTTTCCATTTATTACTTAATTCATAGTTATTGATTATGTTATTAATAACGAAACTACTAACTATTGGATTTTGTGACATTGAAAAATGTTGAATTGTTGGAATACGGTCATGGCTTAATTCTAGAGTATATTCATCTAATACAAGCTGATAAATTGGATTTTCGAAACTAATTTGATCTCTCCAAAGTTCGTATAAAATAAATTCAGAAATAGTAATTTCTAAATTTTCTATATCAACTTCATTTTCATTTTCAGTATCTATTTTTACTAAAATATTACCATGTAGTAACATTATTCTTAAAAGTTCTTTTTCCTCTGAATCAATTTTTAAGATATTACTTTCGTGTGTTTCTTCAAATTTGTTTTGTTTTGAAATTTCTGTGATTGTATTTTCATCACTAACAGAATCATCTTTTTTTTGTTTTGGTGTTATTTTTAGTCTTAATTTATTTACTTCTAATTGAATAATTGACTCTTCAATTTCCATTATATTTGAACATTCTTTTACATAAATACTTCTTATAATATTGTCAGGAATAATAGCGATATTATCAACAATATCTTTAATAACTTGAGCCCGTTTAATGGGGTCGTTTTTAGATTGTTCTTTTAATTTTTTTGTTTTAAAATGTAAAAAATCAGTAATATTTGTTTCTATATAATTTTGAAACTCTTGGATAGTAACTTTTCGGCTAAAAGAATCAGGATCGTCATTATTTGGAAATTGAAGAAGCTTAACATTCATCCCTTCTTCAAGTAATAGTGGTATTGCACGGTTGCTGGCTTTTTGACCTGCCTCATCTCCATCATACAACACCACAATATTTTTGGTAAAACGATGAATTGATTTAATTTGATCAACGGTAAGAGAAGTTCCGCTTGAAGCAACTACATTTTCTATACCAGCTTGATGCATAGCGATAACATCCATATAGCCTTCAACAAGGTAGCAGGTATCTTTTTCTTGTATAGTTTTTTTACCTAACCATAAACCATATAAAATTTTACTTTTATTATAAATTTCAGTTTCAGGACTATTAATATATTTGGCTATTTTTTTATCATTAGTTAATGTTCTTCCACCAAAAGCAACAACACGGCCTCCATCATCATGAATTGGAAACATTACTCTGCCAGAATATCGATCAAATAAATCAGTAGCATTAATTTCATTTCCTTCTATGTAACGTTTATTTAAAATACTCATACCTGTTTTAGCAAGATATTTTGGTGAATAACCATTTATTATTGCGGTATTTGTAAATGAATTTTGTGCTTCTAAACTATAACCTAATTGAAATTTTTCAATAATATCGTTTTTAAGGTCACGTTCAATAAAATAGCCTAAGCCAACAGATTTTCCTTCATCTATTTGCATCATCGTTTCTGAAAAATAGCGTTGAGCATATTGCATAACTATAATCATGCTTTCGCGTTCAGTTTGTAATTCTCTTTCGGCTGGAGTTATTTCTTTTTCAACAACTTCGATGTTATATTTTTTCGCTAACCATTTTAAAGCTTCGGGATAAGTTAGTTTTAAATGCTCCATAACAAAGTTTACAGAGTTGCCTGCTTTACCACAGCCAAAACATTTATAAATTCCTTTAACAGAAGATACAGTAAATGAGGGTGTTTTTTCACCATGGAAGGGGCATAATCCTAGTAAATTAGCCCCTCTTTTTTTTAGAGTTATAAAATCGCCAATTACTTCTTCAATGTGGGAAGTTTCGATTATTGTATCAACAGTGTTTTTTGGAATCACTTTATTTTAAAATAGGATAATAAGTATATAGATAAGTATTAGTTTTTTTATTGGTAAAATTGAGGTTAAATTCCAATTTTTTCGTTTACAATATTTAAAATTTCTGTTTCGAGAGCTATGGTTTGTTTTTCAATTAATTTACCTTTTGAGATTATTTCATTCACAAATTTTTTATCATTTAAATTAGAAGCATTAATCCTTACATTCATAAAAGCACCTATAACTGCGCTTCTTGCACATAAAGCGCCAACTCCAGCATCACTTACCGAATTAGAATTGCCTTCTATAGCCATTGTTTTTATTAAATCCATACTTTCAAAAGAGAGTTGCATTACTTTAAAAGGAACTTCAATTGCGTACTTTGTTGCCTCTTGAATACACTGCATTCTTTTCTTTTTTTCTTCATCGGTTGATTTAGGTAAATTAAAAGCAGACATTATATCATTAAAGGCTTTAGTATCTGCATCTACCAAATTAATTAATTGATCTTTAAGAGATTGTCCTTTCTCGGCCAAAAGACTAAATTCTTGCCAACGATCGTCCCAGCCTTTTTTGTGTGAACTCAAATTAGCAACCATTGTAGCCAACGAAACACCCAAACTTCCAACATATGCAGAAATAGAGCCTCCACCAGGTGCTGGACTTTCACTTGCCGTTTCATTTGCAAAAGTTGCTAAATTCATGTTAATTAATTTTGAGTCAGCCGTATTTTGTAACACATATTCAATAATTCGTTCTTCTGGATTAAAAGGTGCTAATTCATCTAAGCCCATTGATTTAACTGCTATTTTAATTAATTCTGACTCGGAAACACCAACAGATCGTTTTTGTTTATTCAGAAAATATTTTCCTGCATCTAACATTCCTTTTAGAGGAATTAAACCAATTAATTCAGAGCCAGTAACCCGAATTCCTCTATCGGAAGCTTTTTTTACAACTTCGTCAAATGCAATGTGAATGGGTGTAATATTAATATTAGTTAGATTCATTGATATTTGGCAAACACCATATTCTTGAATGTACCAACCTATAGCTTTAACTGATTTTAATGAGCCAGGAATTGATTTTGGACTTCCGTCAGCATTTAAAATTATTTTTCCTGTTATTGGATCCCCATCTCTTAAAACTCGGCCAGCTTCTCTAACATCGAAAGCAATAGAATTAGCTCGACGGGTAGAAGTTGTATTAAGATTTATGTTATAGGCCACTAAAAAATCTCTAGCACCAATTACAGTAGCACCCCTTTTTTGATCGAAAATTTGAGGGCCAAAATCGGGTTTCCATTCTGGTAATAAAATTTTTTTAAAATAGCCTTCGTATTCTCCAGCTCTTATTTCAGAGAGATTACTTCTTTTTTTATTTGTTTGAGCTTCTTCGTACAAATACACGGGTAGGTTTAGTTCTTCACCAACGCGTTTAGCTAATTTTTGAGCATAAATTGCTGTTTGTTCAAGACTAATATTTTTAATTGGAATAAGCGGACAAACATCTGTAGCCCCCATTCGAGGGTGTTCACCTTTGTGTTTGCTCATATCAATTAATTCCCCAGCTTTTTTAATAGCATTAAAAGCTGCATCTATAACGGCTTGAGGATTTCCAACAAATGTTACAACTGTTCGGTTAGTTGTTTTACCTGGGTCAACATTTAATAATTTTATACCTTCTACTTTTTCGCACTCATCAGTAATTTGTTTAATAATAGATAAATCAAGTCCTTCGCTAAAATTCGGCACGCATTCAATTAGTTGTTCCATAATAATATATTTAAATCAAATTAATTTTTTTAATAGTTCAATAATTTTTCTATTGCTATTTCAACTTTTTCGGCATTTGGAAGCATGGTTTTCTCTAAAATTGAATTTAACGGAATAGCTGGTAAATTTTCTGAACCAATTACTTTAACGGGAGCATCTAAATACTCAAAACAATTCTCACTAATTCGGGCGGCAATACTTTGCGAAAATCCATTATTATAAGGTTCTTCAGTTAAAACTAATATTCTACCATGTTTTTTTGCACTATTAAAAATTACATCTTCATCAATAGGTACAATGGTTCTTAAATCAATAATTTCAATTTTGCCCTCAAATTTTTTTGAGGCAGCATTAGCCCAATAAACTCCCATTCCATAAGTTATGATACAAATAGATTTTCCATTTTTAATATTTTCATTATCTGCAGAAATTACTATTCTAGCTTTACCAAAAGGAATGACATAATTTTCGTCTGGTTCAATTGTTTTTGCATCTTCGGTACCTTTTATTTTACTCCAATATAATCCTTTGTGTTCTAAAATTATTACAGGATTAGGATCATAATAGGCGGCTTTTATAAGTCCTTTTAAATCTGCTCCAGTACTTGGATAAGCAATTTTAATTCCTTTAATATTTGATAATACACTTTCAACACTTGAAGAATGATATGGACCACCACTTCCATATGCTCCTGTTGGAACACGTAAAATCATACTTACAGGCCACTTTCCATTTGATAAATAGCAACTTCTACTAACTTCGGTAAACAATTGATTTAAGCCTGGCCAGATATAATCAGCAAACTGAACTTCAACAATTGGTTTTAATCCTACTGCACTCATTCCAACTGTAGAACCCACAATAAATGCTTCTTGAATAGGCGTATTAAAAACTCGATGCTCTCCAAATTGTTCACCCAATGTGGCTGCTTCTCTAAATACACCTCCTAATCTAGCACCTACATCTTGTCCGTATAATAAACATTCTGGATGCTTGACCATTAATTCTCTGATTGCAAATAATGCACTATCTACCATAACAGTTGCTTGTTTACCTATTGGTGAACGCTCGCCTTTTTCTTCTGTTATTGGGGTAGGGGCAAATTCATGTAGAAATAAATCTTCAGGTTTTGGATCTTCTTCTAAAATAGCCTTTTGATAATCATTTTCTACTATTTTTTGAGCATTTAATTCAATTAAATTTAATTCATCAGAATCAATTCCCGAAACAATTAATTGATTTCTTAAACGTGGTAGAGGATCTCTTTTTTCGGATTCTGCCAGATCATCTCTGTACCATTCTTTTCGAACTCCGCTGGTATGGTGATTAAGTAAAGGCACTTTTGCATGAATCAACATAGGTCTTCGTTCACGACGAATGGCGGTAATACATTCTTTAACTATATTATAACTTAAAATAAAATCGCTACCATCAATAGTTTTTGTTTCAAGCCCTTTAAAACCTTTTGTAAACTCAGTAATATCTTGTGAACGAAATTCTTTAGCTTTTGCACTAATATCCCATTCATTATCTTGAACTAAAAATAAGATAGGTAATTGTTTTAATGCAGCCATTTGAAACGCTTCAGAAACCTCTCCTTCGGTGCAACTGGCATCTCCAAGTGAACAAATGGCAATTGGGTTAAATCCATTGTAATCAACATTCATTCCATTCTTTTCTAAATACTTTAAACCTAAAGCAATTCCAGTAGTAGGGATGGCCTGCATACCCGTAGCGCTTGATTGGTGTGGTATTTTTGGCATGTCATCACGTTTTAAACTCGGATGAGAATAATATGTTCTTCCTCCAGAAAATGGATCGTTTTTTTTAGCCAAAAGTTGTAACATGAGTTCAAAAGGCTCTAATCCTATACTTAACAAAATACTATCATCTCGATAATAAGCACTTAAATAGTCTTGGGGTAATAGTTGAAGACCTAATGCAATTTGAATTGCTTCATGACCCCTACTAGTTGCATGAACATATTTAGATGTAATTTCTTTATTAGCTTCATAAAGCTCAGTCATGCTTTTAGCTATAGACATTAACTTAAATGCTTTTTTTAGTATTTCGTTTGGAATTTTAGTTTTCACATTAATTTAATTAGAAAATCTATCAAAATAATACGTTTTAAGACTTAAAAGTAATAATTTTTATACTATTTGCCCTTATTGTTGTTAATTAAATATTGTTTTTAAAATATTAAAATTAGATTTTTAACTCAAATGTGATTTTTATAAATTTTTTGTATAGTTGTCTATTAACATAGGCTTGTACAAAACAGATTTAATTTTTTTTTTTACAAATGAGGTAATAAATTACTTTTGGATTAAATGATTAGATTAAATTATAGATTAATTTATTACTTTGCTCTTGTTTTTATCGTTTTTGCTTGCAAGCATCATCAAAAAAAGTTGAAATTAAAATCAAAAACAGATTTTGCTTTAAAAGATAAAGTTAATAATATGGATAAAATAAAAAAATTAAGTAATTCTGAGATTATACAAGAAAAGTTAAATGTGAGTGAAAAAGAAATTAAAAATAATTCTTTATATTCTTTTATTAATGATTGGTATGGAGTTCCTTATAAAAATGGGGGATGTTTAAAAAACGGGGTTGATTGTAGCTGTTTTACTGATATTTTATTTGATAAAGTTTATAATAAAAAAATAGCAAGAGTAGCTAATGATATTTATAATGAATCAGTTAAATTAGGAATAAATGAGGCGAAACCAGGAGATTTAGTTTTTTTTAAAATAAATAGTAAAACAGTTTCTCATATTGGTGTTTATTTAAAAGATCATTTTTTTGTACACGCGAGTTCAAGTAAAGGTGTCATGATTAGTAATTTAGATGAAGCTTACTATAAAGAATATTTTTTTTGTATAGGCAAAATTAAATAAGATGATAGAAAGCCTTCAATTATCTATACCGCAAAGAATTAATTTAATTAGAACTACACTTGTTATTTCACTAATAGTTTCCGTTTTATTGAGTTTAAATTTATGGTGCGGAAATAGAAGCTTTCCTGTTGCTCCGGTTTTTTTGGAAAATTGGTTAAATCCATCTTATGATTTTATATGGATTGTTTTGGCTATTTTGTTTTGGACAGCTTCACTTTTGTTTAAATTTCAACGTTTATTTATTTTTCTTGCTTGTTTACTTTGTTTATTACTTATTTTATTTGATTTAAACCGCCTTCAGCCTTGGTTTTTTATTTATAATTCTTTATTGGTTATGTTTATATTTTATGATGGGCGAGTTGACGTACCTAATAAATACAATTCGTTTTTTAGTATTATTCAATTAATTTTTGCTTCGTTTTATTTTTTTAATGGAATCAGTTGTTTAAATGATCAATTTGTAAAAGAATCATTTGAAGGGATCATTTCACCAGTTCAAAGTTTGATTAGCGAAAGACAATTTATATTTTTAAGAAAAACAGGATATTTAGTACCTTATTTATTAATGTTTATAGGTTTTGGATTGATGTTTTCATCGATTAGATTTTTGGCAATTAGTATGGCTTTTTTGTTGCATTTAATTTTATTTTTTTTATTACTCCCATCTGTCAACAATCTTAATTATCCATTGTGGCTGAGTAATTTATCATTTATTTTACTTTTAGTTTTTTTATTTTCAGGTAATACTAATCAACCTTATTACAGCTTTATTTATTTATTTAATCGTATTTTATTTTATCCTGTGTTTGTTTTTTTTATTGTTTTGCCGTTTTTTAACAAAATTAATAAATGGCCGGATTATTTATCTTCTAATAGTAAAGGTGGAAATTCAATCGTTTTAGAGCTTAGAATAAATAAAAGAATTAAACAACAATTACCTTTATACAATCGTTTTTTTTTAACACCAAAAGATAGCCTTTTTGTTGTAGATTATCAGCATTGGTGCCTACATGAGTTAAACTCAGACTGTATTCCATCTAACAGAGTTTTTAATGGTATTTTAAAATATTTTAATGCATTAAACGATAATAAAAAAATGGGTGTCGTGGCTAAAATTTCAAAATAAATATAAAATTTAATAATAAGCTTTTTATATTTGCGATAAAATTGATATTATGAATAAATTTTTAATTGGCTTTTTAGCTTTATTATCATCAGCTGTTATTTTTCTTTTTTTTAAAATTAGTTCATTACAATCTTCTAAGAATAAAAATGAAGAAAATGGAATTGAAAAACTAGATTCAACAAAAAAACTTTTATTTAATGATTTAAATCATTTAGCATCAAAACCTACAGGTAAAATTGCATACTTGAATATAGATAGATTAAATGAAGAGAGTTTAGAAATTGCTGATTTAGTTTCGGAAACAAAACGAAGAAAAACTAATATTGAAGCAAGCGTTGAGAGTTTAAGTATGCAATATCGAAAAAAAGTTGAGGCTTATCAATTATCAGCTAAAGCGGGTATTGCCTCTCAAGGCGAATTAAAAACAGCCGAGAATGAAATATTGGCTTTAGAAAAAGAAGCTCAAAACAAGCAACTACAAATGGATAATCTTTCTATGGATATCAATGAGAAAAATAATAAATTTCAAAAAAATGTCAAAGATTTTTTACTTAAATGGAATAATGGAAAATTTGATTTTATTTTTTCATATAGTGAGTCGGTTCCTAGTATGCTTTTAGGAAACAAATCTTTAGAGATAACCGATTTTGTAATAAAAGAAATAAATACTGAGTACAATTCACTTAAAATTAAAAAATAAGTATGCATAGTCTTATTGAAAAAATAAAATCTGTTGCTGAATTTCACAGGGTTTTTAAAATTGGTAATGCTAATCAAATAGAATTAATTGATGAAAAAGATTATTTGTTGCGTTTTAATTTAATAAAAGAAGAAAATGAAGAATATTTAGAGGCTTGTAAAAACAAAGATATTATTGAGATTGCTGATGCTTTGGGAGACCAATTATATATTTTATTTGGTACAATTTTAAAACATGGTTTAGAGCATAAAATAGAAGAAGTTTACGACGAAATACATCGAAGTAATATGAGTAAATTGGATGAAAATGGTAAACCAATTTTTAGAGAAGATGGTAAAATTTTAAAATCAAATTTATATTTTAAGCCAAACATAAAAAAAATACTAGATAAAAAAAATATTTTTTAAAATATACTAATAATTTTTTTTATAAAGGTCTGTAGAATCATTGGTTTAATTATAATTATAAAAGCAATTCCAAACAAAGCACCCCAAAAATGAGATTCGTGACTAATATTATCTGAATAATTACTTGTTTTTTTGCGCCGAATCAAATAATAACTTACTACTAGTAGTAAAAGCCCTGCTATCCAACCTTGAATTGGAAAAAAGAATAAAGAAATTTGACTTAAAGGGCTAATCATTATATAACAAAACATAATTGATGAAATTGCACCACTGGCACCTAGTGACGTATAATCGTGATTGTTTCTGTTTCGAAAATATTCAGTAAAAGATGCAGCATAAATTCCTCCTGTGAATAATATTATATAATATATTTTACCCAATTTTGGATTAAACATTTTGGGGTTTTCAAAAAAACCTTCTTCTAAATTTAGCCCAAAACTATATAGAGCTAAACAATTAAATAATAAATGTATTGTGTCTCCGTGGATAAAGGCATGGCTTAAGAATCTGTAATGTTCTTTGTAGTGGTAAATAGAATAAGGATGAAATAGATACTTTGACATCTGTTCTTTGTTATTAAGACAAAACAAAGAAAAAACTATTATAACAAGTAAAAATGTAAAAGTTATCATGAATAAAAAATATTATTTTTCTATATTTCCCGTAAATTTTTTAATTGCAAAGTGACCAACATAAATTAATGGAATGAGACATAAAGCAATTAGTAATTTAAAACTATAACCCCAACATGCATTTTTTAAAAATTCATTAAATGCCCACTTACCAGGTAATACAAAAGCAATAAATTGAACCACAAATGTATCTATTAGTTGACTTACCACAGTACTTCCAGTAGCTCTTAGCCAAATATATTTATTTCCTGTTTTATCTCTTAATAACCAAAAAATAGACACGTCTACTAATTGCGAAAGCAAGAAAGCAATAACACTTCCAACCATTATCCATTGGCTTTGTCCAAAAACAATTTTAAAATTTTCGTCATTTACCGGACTAAAGTTTACTGCTTTAATATTTAATCCAATAGTTACTAAAATAAAAGTATATATAATTAAGCCAACAGTTATAAAGGTAAGTTTTATTACCCCTTGTTTACCGAAGTGTTCGTTAATTAAATCGGTAAGAATAAATATAATGGGCCACAAAATGATGCCAAGGCTTTGTGTAAATAGACCAAAGAACTGAATTAATTTACCGCCAATTAATTCGGCTACAATAGCATTTGTTACGAAGAAACCTGCTAAAACAATAAATACTAAATCTTTTCGATTTTTAAAATCCATTTTTTTCTTTAATATTAAATATTAAACTTAACTTTTAATTTTTGTTCATTTGAATAAATAAAATAGTGATAGACTTATAACTGTTGTTATTATCATGTTTAATAAGGCATAAAAAAATAAACCATGATTAAATAACAAGAATGTTTCGTATCCAAAACTAGAAAAAGTGCTAAGTCCTCCACAAAATCCTATAAGTAAAAACATATGTAGTTGAGTATTATTAATGTTTTTGGGTTGACTCAGCCATAAAACAATTGCAAAAATAAAACAAGCGCTAATATTCGAAATTAATGTTGCCCAAGGCAAACTTAGGCTAGTTTTTTGAAAAAATAATCCAATGCAATAACGAATTACACAACCAATACCGCCCCCTAAAAATACAAGTATAAAATTCATTATTTATATTTTTAACAAATTTAGTTGAATTTGAATAGTACTAAATATTATTTTATTTATCTACCTAACTATATTTGTATATTCGTTTAATATTATAATTTTAAAAATGGCAAATATTATACTTAAAAACAAAGTTACTAATTCTTCAAACATTTTAGTCATAACTGAAAATTTTAAAAATGAGTTTAATTTACCTGATAAAGTAAACGATTATATAATTAAAGAATTAGCTCAAAAAGATAAAAAAACATTAACCTATAATTATATTGGTAAATACATTTCTATTTTTATTGTTGAAAAAGGAAAAGAAATTTCTGTTTTAAATGAACAACTTCGAAAACATGGCTCAGTTGTAGCTGATTCATTAAATTTGAACAAGGGTAAAGATTTATATATTTACAATCAAACTAAGCAACAATCACTTTCTTTATTTGCTGCCGAAGGAATGGTTTTAAGTAACTATCAATTTATAAAACATAAACCCACTGCCGAAAAAAATAAAAACACTTTGCAATCCATAATTATTGCAAACTCAAATATTAAGCAATCTCATGTTGATGAATTTAATATTATTTGTTCTGCTACAATTTTAGCTCGTGATTTGGTTAATGAACCTGTGAATTATTTAAATGCAACAGACCTATCAAATGCGTTTAAAACTATGGGTAAATTATCTGGTTTTAAAGTAGATGTTTTGAATAGAAAAAAAATAAAAGAATTAAAAATGGGAGGTTTGTTAGCAGTAAACGCTGGGAGTGTAGACGAGCCAACATTTAGTGTTATGGAATATAAACCTAATAAACCTAAAAATAAAAAACCTTATATTTTGATTGGTAAAGGAGTAGTTTATGATACGGGTGGATTAAGTTTAAAACCAACCCTTGCAAGCATGGATTTTATGAAGTGTGATATGGCAGGTGCTGCTGCTGTTGGTTGTGCTATTTATGCCATTGCAAAAGCAAAATTAAATATTCATGTTATTGCCTTGGTTCCAGCTACTGACAATCGTCCTGGATTTAATGCATTTGCACCAGGAGATATAATTACTATGATGGATGGAAGTACTGTTGAAATGTTAAATTCTGATGCTGAAGGTCGAATGATATTAGCTGACGCTTTACATTATGCAAAACGTTTTAATCCTGAATTAGTTATTGATATAGCTACTTTAACTGGCGCAGCCATGTCAGCAATTGGAACTTTTGGTATGGTAGGAATGGGCAATATTTCTAATAATCTAAAAAATAAATTACATCAAAGTGGAATTAATGTTCATGAGAGAATTGCTGAATTTCCTTTTTGGGATGAATATGATGAATTAATGAAAAGCGATATTGCTGATCAAAAAAATATTGGTGGAGCTTTAGGAGGTTCCATTACTGCCGGTAAATTTTTAGCAAAGTTTACTAATTTTCCATACTATCATCTTGATATTGCTGGTCCTGCTTTTTTATCTGCAAAAGATAGTTATCGTGGAAAAGGTGGAACAGGATATGGTGTAAGATTCTTTTTTGATTTTTTTAAAAATTTATAATTATTTAATTAAATTAATTTTTTAACTGATTTATTAATTTATAAAAATATGAGTTTTGGTTTTTTTCGAGTTATTTCTTTTTTTATAATTAGTTTTTTTTCTCAATATAATTTTGCACAAACATATCCACCGCCTGCTGGTCAAATTGGAAGTAATGCCATTCACAAAGATAGTAGTGTTTTTTTAAATTGGGCATCAACTTGTTTTGTAAATAGAGGTTTACAGGATTTATCAAATTCTATTTTAGGTTATGCATCTTCTGGAGACAGCTTAATGGCTTTAGGAAAAGCCCAAGTCAACGGTGCTGTTAGTTTAGGTGATGGGGGATATGCAATATGTACCTTTCCATTTTTAATAGCTGATGGACCTGGTTTTGATTTTGCAGTTTTTGAAAATAGTTTTGATGATTCTTTTTTAGAATTAGCATTTGTAGAGGTAAGTAGCGATGGAATTAATTTTTATAGATTTTCTTCGCATTCTAAAACTGACACTATTAATCAAACGTCAACATTTGGACTAACCGATGCGACAAAATTAAATAATTTAGCAGGTAAATATCGTTCTGGTTTTGGAACTCCATTTGATTTAAATGAATTATCTAATAAACCAGGGTTAAATATTCAAGCCATTACTCATATTAAAATTAAGGATGTAGTGGGTTCATTGCAAAAACCTTATGCCACTTTTGATAGTTATAATAATAAGATTAATGATCCATGGCCTACACCGTTTCCCTCATCTGGTTTTGATTTAGATGCAATTGGAGTTATTCACGAAAGTAAAACAATGGTATTGAATAATCAGGTTTTAACTCAACAAATTAATGTTTTTCCTAATCCGGTTAAAAAAGGTGAATTTTTAAAAGTTAATTATGAGGATGGTGGACTGATGCATTTATTTGATTTATATGGTAAAGAGTTATTAAAGAACTCTAATAATTTAATAAATACTTCAAATTTAGAACAAGGAATGTATTTGTTAAAAATAGAAACATCAACAGGAATTAAGTCAGTAAAAGTTTCTGTTTATTAATGTGTATTTTGAGTTTTCTATTTTATTTAATTGAAACTAGTATAAAAAATCACCAATTTACTTTTGTGCCTTTAAATAAAAATACAACCCAACAAATATAAAAATTAAGTTTGGTGTCCATACTCCTAGTAATGGGGAAGCAAACCCTGTTGTTGCAATTGTGTTAAAAATATACATTAACATAATATAAATACAACTTAAAAATAAGCCTAAAGCAATTTGTAAACCTACGCCTCCTCTTACTTTTTTAGAAGAAACACTTACTCCAATAATTGTAAGTATAAAAGTTGCAAATGGAAAAGAACTTCTTCTGTGTTTTTCTACTTCATAAAATTGTATGAGATTTGAACCTTTTAGTTTTTCTCTATTAATATATGCATTTAATTCAAAATAATTCATTGTTTCAACCTTGCTCTCATAACGTTTCATGTCTTCTGGCGAAAATTCTATTTTAAGTTTTTTGTTGGCAGAAAAAGAATTGCTTATCTGATAAATTGGCTTTTCGTTTTTTATTGTATCTAATCTATCTTGAACAACTATTATACGTTCATAAACATTGGTTAAAATCCAATTTTTAGTTAAACTATCCCAAACCATATTATCAGCTCCTAAATAATAGGTTTGTTTGTAATTATCAATCTTTTCTATGCTTATTTTATATCCAGTATTTATAGTATTATCATAACTCTCTAAATATAATAATTGATTAGGGCCAATTTTTAAATGTATATTTTGATCATTGTTTTTATAATTTTTATTTATCCATTTGTCTTCGAATGCGATTTTAATTTTAAATGCTTTTGGTAAAATAAAATGGTTAAGAATTAAGGATGAAAAGGCTAAAATAAAAGCCCCTAACACATAAGGTCTTAATATTCGTTTAAAGCTTGTCCCGCTACTAAGTATGGCAATAAATTCAGTTTGTTGTGCCATTTTTGATGTAAAAAATATCACAGCAATAAAAGTAAATAAAGGACTAAATAAATTTCCGTAATAAGGAATAAACATTAAATAATAATTATAAATAATTTCTTTTAAGGGAATATGGTTGGTAGTAAAGTTTTGAATTTTATCTTTAATATCAAAAACGATAAAAATTAATAATATTAGTATTATTGAGAAAAAAAATGTTCCTAAAAATTTTTTTAAAATATATTTATCTAACTTTTTTATAAACATGTAAAATTTAAAATAATAATAAGTTTTGTATTTATTTAAATTATAAACGTTGTGCTAATTTTTTAACCATAATATTTTTCCATTCCACAAAAGTACCATCAATAATTCTTTTACGAGCTTCTTTTACTAACCATAAATAAAAACCTAAGTTATGAATACTTGCAATTTGAGAGGCCAGTAATTCGTTACAAACAACTAAATGCCTTAAATATCCTTTTGTATAATCCCTGTCAGAAAATGTAGTTCCATTTTCATCTAAAGTACTAAAATCATTTTTCCATTTTTCGTTACGAATATTAATAATTCCATTTTGTGTAAATAATAAACCATGTCTTGCATTTCTGGTTGGCATAACACAATCAAACATATCAACACCAAGCGAAATACATTCTAATATATTAATTGGTGTGCCAACTCCCATTAAATATCTAGGCTTATCTTTTGGTAAAATAGTTGTTACTAAATCCGTCATGGTATACATTTCTTCAGTAGGTTCTCCAACACTTAATCCACCAATAGCATTTCCAAAACAGTTTTTTGATGCAATATATTCGGCCGATTTAATTCTTAAATCTTTATAAACACTTCCTTGTACAATAGGAAATAATGCTTGAGGATAATCGTATTTTGATTCGGTTTTATTAAATTGATCAATACACCTATCTAACCATCGATGTGTTAAATTTAATGAGTTTTGCGCATAATTTAAATCGCAAGGGTAGGGGGTACATTCATCAAATACCATAATAATGTCGGCACCAATGCTTCTTTGAATATCTATAACACTTTCTGGAGAAAAAAAATGATTGCTACCATCAATATGGCTTTTAAATTTAGCTCCATCTTCGGTTAATTTTCTTTGATTAGATAATGAAAAAATTTGATAACCACCACTATCTGTAAGTATTGGTTGATGCCATCCATTAAATTTATGCAATCCACCGGCATTTTCAATAGTTTTTATACCTGGTCTTAAATATAAATGATAAGTGTTGCCTAAAATAATTTGAGCTTGAATATCATTTTTTAATTCACGCTGATGAACTGCTTTAACCGTACCAGCGGTTCCTACTGGCATAAAAATCGGAGTTTCAATATTGCCATGAGCAGTTTCAATCAAACCAGCTCGAGCACTAGAGTTTTTGTCGGTATGTAAAAGCGTATATTTCAATTAGGTAAAGATACTATTATTTGATTTTTTTAAATATATTATTACTTAATTATAGTTTTAAATAATTTTAAAACTTCTTGCATGTTATTTAATTTATAATCGGAAATACTAAATTTATGATTATTAATATTTTCTTGTTCAGGTAAAGCAATTACTCTCATAAATGCAGCTTTAGCGGCAATTACTCCATTTATTGAATCTTCAATAACTATGCATTCGAGTGGAGAAATTTGTAATTGCGAGGCGCAACTTAAGAATACTTCTGGATGAGGCTTCCCGTATTCCATGTTTTCGGCCGAAATACTGCTTTTGAATGTATTTTTGAGGTTTAATTTCTCTAAAACAGCTTCCATCAATTGATTTGAAGAAGATGTTGCAAGACCAATTTTAATGTTTTTGTAATTACAAAAGTTTATAACCTCAATAACTCCTGATATTGCTTTACCCTCGTTACTAATTAACTTAACTAACATATTAATTATTCGATGTTCTATTTCGGTCGGTAAAAAATCAAGTATATTTAATTTTTCAAACCAATATTCAACCACTTCTTTAAGTCGATTACCGGTTGTTTTTTTACAATCTTCTTCAGTGATTAAAACACCAATACTCGCAAAACCTTCAATCATAGCTTTTCTCCATAAAGGTTCACTATCAATCAAAACGCCATCCATATCAAAAATAACGGCCTTAATTTCTTTTATCATTGTTAATTATTTTGTTTAATAATTACAAATATATCTTATTTTGATATGATTACTCTTGATACTTTTGTATATATGCTTTTGCCTGAATTTAAACAAATAGCTTTACCTGAAATTGTTACCATATTATCATCTTTAGGACTTGTTTTGATATTGATAAATTATTTTTTTAATTATTTGCCATTATCACTTTTTAAATCTGTTAGATTTCCTGTAAACGAATCACTAAAGCCAGTTTCTATTATTATTTGTGCTCGAAATGAAGAGGATAATCTTGCAGAATTTTTACCAAAAATTTTAACACAAAATTATCCTGAATTTGAGGTAATTGTTGTAAATGATTGTAGTTACGATAACACTGAAAATGTAATCGATGAGTTTGCTAAAATATTTCCTAATCTTCGTAAAACTAATATTAAAGAAGATGATTATTATAAACATGGTAAAAAATTCGCAATGTTAGTTGGAATAAAAGCAGCTAAAAACAATCATTTAATTTTTACTGATGCTGATTGTTATCCATCATCAGATCTGTGGTTAAAAGAAATGTCGAGTGGATTTTCAACCTCAAAAGAAATTGTTTTAGGTTATGGGGCATATGATAAAAAACCTGGTTTTTTAAATATGTTAATTCGTTTTGATACGTTTATCATAGCCGTTCAATATTTATCACAGGCAATAAAAAATAAACCTTTTATTGGTATTGGAAGAAATTTAGCCTATACAAAAGAGTTATTTTTTAAAGAAAAGGGGTTTTCAACTCATTACCATATTCAATCTGGTGACGATGATTTGTTTGTCAATCAAGCCGTAAAAAATGATAATACAAACGTTTGTATTAATAAAAATGCTATAACTTATTCTAAAGCTAAAACATCTTTTAAAGATTGGCGAATTCAAAAAGCAAGGCATTTGTCGACAGCCCCTCTTTACAATTTTACTTCTAAATCTAAAATTGGTTTTGTTTATTTTTCTCAATATTTTTTTTATTTTTCTTTGTTTTCACTATCACTTTCTAATTTTACGATTGTATTACTTCCAATATTTCTAATTTTTAAAATATTAATACAATATTTATTTTTAAATAAAGCCGCTAAATATTTAAACGAAAAGGATTTAATTCTTCCAAGTGTATTTTTTGAATTTATCTTGCTATTTATTTATCCTATATTTCATTTAACTAAATTTATTTATAAAAAAAATAATTGGATTATATAAACGATAATAATCTTCATTTAACTACAAAAGCCGTTTATGATTATAAATTGGTAAAATTAGCTATTGAGAAAAATGATCAAAAAGCATATGCTGAATTAATGAATCGCTATAAAGAAAGTGTTTTTTTTACCATGAATAAAATGTGCAATAATAGAGATGATGCAGATGATTTAACAATTGAAGCATTTGGAAGAGCTTTTAAAAATTTACATCAATATAATCCGAGTTATGCTTTTAGTACTTGGTTATTTAAAATTGCTAGTAATAATGCAATTGATTTTTTAAGAAAGAAAAAACAAAAGATGTCTTTATCTTTAAATGTTAAAGTTGATTCAGAGGAAGGCTCTGATTTTTCTATTTATATTAAATCAAATAACCTTGATCCTGAAGAGCAATTTATCCGTAAACAAAAAATTGAATCTGTTCGTATATTAGTAGATAATCTAAAACCTAAGTACAAAGAAATGATTGAGTTGTTTTATTTTCAAGAATTAAGTCATGAAGAAATTTCTCAAAAATTAAATCTACCTATTGGCACTATAAAAGCACAGTTATTTAGAGCTAGAGATCTTTTATTCAATGCTTTAAATCAAAGTAAAAGTTAATTTGATCCAAATTATTTTAAAATATTTTCCCGATTTAAGTTTAAATCAAAAATCTAATTTTGAAAAATTATACGATTTATATTCTTTTTGGAATAATCAAATAAATGTTATTTCTCGAAAAGATATTAATTTTATATACGAACGACATGTTTTACATTCTTTAGGGATAGCTAAAGTAATTTCTTTTAGGCCGGGCACAAAAGTATTAGATGTTGGAACCGGAGGAGGTTTTCCTGGTATACCTCTGGCTATTCTTTTTCCTGAAACTGATTTTTTTTTGGTGGATAGTATTGGAAAAAAAATTAAAGTAGTAAATGAAATATCAAACGCTTTAAATTTAAAAAATGTAAGGGCTAAGCACTGCCGATCTGAAGATATTAATGAAAAATTTCATTTTGTTGTTAGTCGTGCTGTAACTGAATTTCCTGTGTTTTATTCTTGGATTAAAAACAAATTTTTAATTCAAAATTTAAACGATTTAAAAAATGGAATTTTGTATTTAAAGGGTGGAGATTTAAAAGAAGAATTTGGTATTTATTATGATCATGCTCAGTTTTACGAATTAAAAAATTACTTTAAAGAAGATTTTTTTGAAACTAAAAAAGTGGTGTACTATAAAATTTAATTTTTTTTAATTATGTTTATTAAGCATAAAATTACGATATTTATGCTATTTAATATTTATAATTATGGATGGTTTTATTGAGATTTTAAAAATAATTTTACCCGCATTAGCTGTTTTTTTTGCTGCATTTTTAATTGTAAAACGTTTTTTAGAAAATGAAGACAAACGTCGCGAACACGATTTAAATAAAGGCAATCAATCAATTACTTCTCCCTTAAGATTACAAGCCTACGAAAGAATTATTATTTTTCTTGAAAGAATAAACCCAAATTCTTTATTAGTGCGAGTTAATAAAAATGGTATGAATAGTCATCAATTTCACATGGAATTAATTAAAACGATTAAAAGCGAATTTGAACACAATTTATCACAACAAATTTATATGAGTCATGCTTCTTGGGAGTTAATTAAAACAACTAAAGAAGAAATTATTAAATTAATTAATGTTTCATCTACTAAATTATTGCCAAATGCTACCAGCAATGATTTAGCTATTATGATTTTAAACATTACAGCTAGTTTAGAAAAAAAATTACCCAATGATATTGCTATAGAATTTATAAAAAAAGAAGTTCGTAAATTGTTTTAAATAGACAAATTATGCAAAAATTATTTTCTGAATTCTCTCCTTCTTCTATTTCTGACTGGAAAAACAAGTTTTTAAACGACATAAAAGAATCTACTTTTGAAAGCTATATTTGGCAAAATGAGAATGGATTTGATATTCAACCCCTTTATAATTCAGAAAGCCTTTCTCATTCTTATTTACCCGCTTTTACTCATTCTAATTGGGATGTTTGTGTTTCTTCTGGTTCATCCGATTCAAAAACATTAAATTCTCAACTGCTAAATCAACTTGCTAGGGGAGCAAATTCTATTTCAATAAATTGTTCGAATATTAATTTAATTCAAGCGCTTGATGGAATCCTTTTAAATTATATTCAATCAACATTTTATATCGATAACCAAAGTGCAAATCCTTTATTTAACTATTTGTCTAATCATTATAATTTAAACGAATTAAACATTTCAATTTTACCAATTATATTTAATAATGAAAATGATTTAAAAAATTGGGCAAATAACAAGTCGCTTTTTAATGATTTTGCTGGTATCAATACAATTGGTGTCAATCTTTATTTGAGTCATAATCAAAACTGTTTAGCTTATTATGAAATTGCTTTAATCTTTTCAGCTTTAGTTGAACAGTTAGAATTTCTTTCTAAAAAGGATGAAATTTCAAATTCTAAAATTGTGATTAAAACAGGCGTAAATTCTGATTATTTTATTCAAATAGCTAAATTGAGAGCAATTCGTCGTTTATGGAATAATTTAAAAATAGTATATAATTGCAAAAACGACATTCATTTAATTGTTGAAACAACATTAACAAACAAATCAATTTCAGATAGTTATAATAATTTAATACGTTCCAGTATCGAATCCATGGCTGCAATTGCTGGGGGCTGCAACGAATTAATTGTTTCCGAATTTGACACCTTAAACCCAACCGATAAAATTTTATCTGAACGCCTTGCTATAAATCAACAACTTGTTTTAAAAGACGAATCTTATTTTGATAAAATTGCAGATGTTTCATGTGGATCCTTCTATATTGAGTCAATTACTGATGCAATCGCTTCAAAAGCACTCGAAACTTTTAAAAGATTTGAAAACGAAGGCGGTTATTTTAAATGCATCGCAAAGTCTATTTTTTTTAATGAAATTAACATTCAAGCCAAGCACCAACAAGATAAAATAAATAATCAAGAGAAAGTCTCAGTTGGCGTAAATAGGTTTAAAAATGAATTAGAAAATTTAGAGTTTTCGCCAAATCAAATCGAATCACTTTCTAATTTGTATATTAACAATCCTAGTTTAAATTTTGAGCTTAATAATTATTTAAAACCAAAATGAGAACATCTTTTGAGCATATTCAATATTCACCAAAAGGAGAAATTAATATTCCAGCGGAAGAAGTGTTTTTAACTGCCGAAGAAATTGAAATAAAAAAAAACTATCAATTTTCTGATTTAAAAGAAATAGAACACTTAAATTTTTCAGCTGGATTATCTCCTTTTTTGAGAGGGCCTTATTCTAGCATGTATATTAAAAATCCTTGGACAATTCGTCAATATGCAGGTTTTAGTTCCGCCGAAGATAGCAATGCTTTTTATAAACGAAATTTAGCAGCAGGTCAAAAAGGTCTTTCCGTAGCATTTGATTTGGCTACTCATAGAGGTTACGATAGTGACAACAATAGAGTTGAAGGTGATGTTGGAAAAGCTGGCGTTGCTATTGATAGTGTTTTGGATATGAAAATTTTATTTGATGGCATTCCATTAGATAAAATGAGTGTTTCAATGACTATGAATGGGGCTGTTTTGCCAATATTAGCTTTTTATATTGTCGCAGCTAAAGAGCAGGGGATAAGTTTAGATAAGTTAAACGGAACTATTCAAAACGATATTTTAAAAGAGTTTATGGTACGAAACACGTATATATATCCACCTAAATTTAGTATGAAAATTATTGCTGATATTTTTGAGTTTACTTCTAAAAATATGCCAAGTTTTAATTCAATTTCTATTAGTGGATATCATATGCAAGAAGCTGGAGCTACCGCCGATATTGAATTGGCTTATACTTTGGCCGATGGTTTAGAATATCTTCGAACAGGAATAAATTCTGGGCTTAACATCGATACTTTTGCGCCCAGAATATCATTTTTCTTTGCCATTGGAATGAATTATTTTATGGAAGTAGCTAAAATGAGAGCAGCAAGAATGCTTTGGGCAAAAATTGTAAAACAGTTTAATCCAAAAAATCCAAAATCTTTAGCATTAAGAACACATTGTCAAACTAGTGGATGGAGTCTAACTGAACAAGACCCATTTAACAATATAACTCGCACCACAGTCGAAGCTTTAGCCGCTGTTATGGGGCACACACAAAGTTTACATACTAATGCCTTTGATGAGGCCATTACATTACCAACCGAATTTAGCGCTCGAATAGCACGAAATACTCAATTAATTTTGCAATACGAAACAAATATTTGTAAAGTAGTAGACCCCTGGGGTGGCAGTTATCACTTAGAATTACTTACGCATGAAATTACAAAAAAAGCTTGGACTTTAATAGAAGAAATTGAAAGCTTAGGTGGCATGGCTAAAGCCATCGAAACTGGCATACCAAAAATGAGAATTGAAGAGTCTGCCGCCAAAAAACAAGCCCGAATTGATGGCGGTAAAGATATTATTGTGGGTGTTAATCGTTATCAAATAGATGAACAAAAAATAGTTGAAGTTTTAGATGTTGATAACACAAAAGTTAGAAGCCAGCAAATTGAGAGATTAAATAAAATGAAAGCTGAGCGAAATCAAAGTAAAGTAAACGATGCATTAAATGCCATAAGCGAAGCTGCTAAAACCGGTAAGGGAAATTTGTTAGAACTTACTATTGTTGCAGCCGAATTGAGATGTTCGTTAGGAGAAATATCTTCAGCATTAGAAAAAGTTTACGGACGATATAAAGCTCAAATTAAATCAATATCAGGAGTTTATAGTAAAGAAATAAAAATGGATATAAATTTTTTAAAAGCGAAAGAATTGGCAGATTCATTTGCTGTCATAGATGGCCGTCGTCCCAGAATTATGGTTGCTAAAATGGGACAAGATGGGCATGATCGAGGAGCAAAAGTTATAGCTACCAGTTTTGCCGATATGGGATTTGATGTTGATATTGGTCCACTATTCCAAACTCCTGCCGAAGTTGCTAAGCAAGCAATTGAAAATGACGTGCATATTTTGGGTATTTCGAGTTTAGCTGCTGGCCACAAAACACTTGTTCCTCAAGTAATTAACGAATTAAAAAAATACGGTAGAGAAGATGTGATGATTGTTGCTGGAGGTGTTATTCCGCAACAAGACTACGACTTTTTATATGAGGCAGGCGTATCTTTTATTTTCGGACCAGGAACTGTAATTAGTAAAAGTGCTATTGATATTTTAGAAAAGTTAATTAATAAAATTACTTAAAATATAGTTAAGCCTTAAAATCCCATGATTCCATGAACTTGGTAGTATAATTTCCAGCTTTAAAGTCTTCGTTTTGCATTAATTTAATATGAAATGGTATAGTTGTTTTAATACCTTCAATTACATATTCGCTTAATGCACGATGCATTTTTGCAATTGCTTCTTCTCGAGTTTGGGCAACAGTGATTAATTTTCCTATCATACTATCGTAATTAGGAGGTATTCTATATCCGCTATATACATGAGAATCAACGCGTATACCATGACCACCTGGAGTATGAAGTGTAGTAATTAAACCTGGAGAAGGTGTAAAGTTCATAAAAGGATTTTCTGCATTAATTCGGCACTCTATGGCATGTAATTGCGGGTAATAATTTTTGCCTGAAATAGGAACTCCCGCCGCCACTAGTATTTGTTCACGAATTAAATCATAATTAATGACCTCCTCTGTAATAGGATGTTCTACTTGAATACGCGTAGTCATTGCCATAAAATAGAAATTACTGTGTTTATCTACCAAAAACTCTACAGTGCCAACACCTTCGTAAGATATGGATAATGCGGCTTTAACCGCTGCATTTCCCATGGCTTCACGTAATTCATTAGTCATAAATGGTGAGGGCGTTTCTTCTACTAATTTTTGGTGACGACGTTGAATACTGCAATCACGTTCGCTTAAGTGACAGGCTTTACCATATTGATCTCCAACAATTTGTATTTCTATATGGCGAGGTTCTTCAATGTATTTTTCCATATACATAGCCCCATTTCCAAATGCGGCTGTAGCTTCATGAACTGCACTATCCCAAGCAGATTGAAATTCTTCTTCTTTCCAAATAATTCGCATTCCTTTTCCACCTCCCCCGGCCGTAGCCTTAATAATTACGGGATATTTTATACCTTTTGCTAATTTTATACCCTCTTCTACATTTTCTAATAAACCTTCCGATCCTGGAACACAAGGAACTCCAGCTGCAATCATTGTTGATTTAGCATTACTTTTATCTCCCATTTTGTTTATCATCTCTGGTGAGGCACCAATAAACTTTATTTTATTTTGGTGACAAATTTCAGAAAATTTGGCATTTTCGCTTAAAAAACCATAACCAGGATGGATAGCATCTGAATTGGTAATTTCTGCGGCCGCAATGATATTTGCCATGTTTAAATAACTATCTTTACTGGGGGGGGGGCCAATACAAACTGCTTCGTCAGCAAATTTAACATTTAAAGAATCTTTATCAGTTGTTGAATAAACTGCCACAGTTTTTATACCCATTTCTCGGCAAGTACGAATTATTCTTAAAGCTATTTCGCCCCTATTGGCGATTAATATTTTTTTAAACATCCTTATAAAATTTTAATAATTAATTTTAAAGCTTATAAAACTTCAAATCATATAATTTATAGCCTTTTTAAACTAAAATTATATTATTTTAAGACGGATCAACTAAAAATAAAGGTTGATCGTATTCAACTGGTGACGCGTCGTTTACCAAAACCTTAATGATTTTCCCTTTAATATCACTTTCAATCTCGTTAAATAATTTCATGGCTTCTATAATACAAACAGTTTTACCTACAGATATTTCATCACCAATACCAACAAATTGAGGCTTATCTGGACCTGCAGATCGGTAAAATGTTCCAATCATAGGAGACTTTATAACTAAGTATTTTGATTCATCTATCCCTAAAACTGATGTTGGTGGTTTTGTTTCACTTGCTGTGGCAACTACAGCTTGTATTGGAGGAGGCACTAATACTGGTTGCTGCATCACAATTGGAGCAGCTGTTTTGGGTGTTCTGATCACAATTTTTATTTCTTTTGTTTCTAGTTCAACTTCGCTAACCCCGCTTTTTGAAACAAACTTTATTAAATCTTGAATTTCGTTTAACTTCATAATATTATGGTTTAAATTTACTGAAGTCAAAAGTATATTAAATTTATTAAAATACGTTATTTTTAGCTTGTTTTCTTTAATAAAACATGTTTTTTGCCATTTAATTTATAAAAAAGACTTAAAATTAGCTGTTTTGATGATTAAGAAATCTTAATTTTTAAATGATTATTTTTACAAATCAATATAAAAATAAAATGAAATATTTCTTTATCATTTATTTAGTCATTATTTCTCTCCTATTTAGTTGTAATCATAATCATTTAGATGTTGATATTTCTGATATTAATTTAGAACCTTTAAAAGTAATGAGATTAGATGAGGATTTATTTAGCATAAATTATGAAAATTTTGATTTAAAATCAAAGTATTTAGATGAAAAATATGGACAGTTTTATAATCGGTTTTTAATAAATTCAATTCATTTAAACGGAATAGAAGATTCTCTTTATAAACCCCAAGTTCTTTCTTTTGTAAATGACAAAGATATTAATGAAGCTAATAAATATATAAAAAAAATATATTCTGATGCTTATTTTGACGAATTAACTCAAAATACCACAGAATGTGTAAAACGATTTAAATATCATTTTCCGAAAAAACCTACCCCAAAAAATATTATTACCTGTGTTACTGGATGGAATTATTCGATGGCTTATTCTGATAATTCATTGATAATAGGCTTAGACATGTACTTAGGCGATACTGCGAAATTTTATCGAATGTTAAATCTACCTAAATATCAAACAAAAAACTTTACAAAAGATCATATTTTACCTGATATGATGAGAGCCTGGCTTTTAACAGAATTTGATAATTCTGAACCTATAAATACTTTGATTAACCATACTATTTTTTATGGTAAACTTTATTATGCTCTCAATGCTTTATTGCCAAATACGGCAGACAGTTTAATTTTTTCATACTCTGAAAAACAAATTAAATATTGTACCAAATATGAAAAACAATTATGGGGATATTTTGCCGAAAAAAATCGATTATATGAAAATGATTTAAAAATTTTAAGAGAATTAACCAGCGATGGACCATTTACCGGAGCTATAAGTAAGGATTGCCCACCAAGAATTGCAATGTGGGTAGGTTGGCAAATTGTTAAAAGCTATATGAAAAATAATAAACTAGTCACTTTATCTGATCTAATGAATGAAACCGATGCCCAGAAAATTTTAAGTAAAAGTAAATATAGGCCATAGAAATCAAGTATAGTTTTTAAATCAATTTGTTTCTTAACCAAAAACATTTATCCTTTGTTTCGTATTAAAAAACTTAATATTAAGTTTTATTCGCTTTTTTCTTTATGTGTTTCTTCTATTAGTATCCAGTAAAACAACTTACGAAATCTAAACTTTCTTCAAACTGGTAAAAACTAAATCATTTAGAAAAGATATTATTTCGCTTTCTTCTTTTGTTTTACCGAAATCGGTAAGAGAGGGTAAGTTATTCATGAAGAAATTTTGAAAATGTGCCATCTCAATCATTGTGGAGGCTAAGGACTTTGGATATTTATACTTCGGACTGCATTCTGAAATAAAATTACCAATGAGAGCACAAAGGTCTTTGTAAGGTTTAAAAAAATGTTGTTTATTATCTTCCACAACTTGTTTTGTTAAATACGCCTTTGACCCTTCAGCAATTATAATTTGATGTAATAAACTTTCGTTTATGTAACTTGTTTGTTCATTATCTTCAACAGCAGTAGCCAATATTTTTATTATCCTTTTTAGTTTAACAGTAGGGTCTTTGATATTATTGGTTTGAAAACTTATCTGAAATTCAAGCCAGCCCCAATACCAAGCTGTTAAGTATACCAGTAAGTTATGCTTGTTTTCAAAGTATCGGTAAATACCTGCTTCAGTTGTGCCAATATCTTCTGCTAACTTCTTAAAGGTAAAAGTCTCAAATCCTATCTTGTTAATCAGTTGAACACCATATTTAAGAATATTCTTTCCTAATTCTGTACTTAGTGGGTTACGAATAGATATGGCTTCATTCATTTTGATTTGGAATTGTAATTTCATTAAGAAATTTTAGGATCGTTCAAAATTAATATAATAAATTTAATTAACAATTATTTATAATAGTATTACTATTGCTTAAATATTAGTTTTTATATTTACTGAGGTAAAATTATTGATATGCTTCTTACTAAACGAATACCTCTGACTTATATTTTAAACATGATAAAATATGACCTTATAATAATATTGAGCGTATCTTTATCAGCACTTTTTATTACCGAAAAATACCAAGAATTGTTACCAAATATGCCCTTAACAATACCTGCTTTTATAGGAACAGCGATTTCAATTTTACTCTCATTTAAACTCAGTCAATCTTACGACAGATGGTGGGAAGCCCGCAAAGCATGGGGTGCAATAGTTAACGACTCACGGAGTTTAGTAATTCAGTTGCAAAGCTTGACTTCAAAGGGAAATGATGAAAAAATTAAAAAAATTGCGTTCAGACAAATTGCTTGGTGTTATTCTTTGGGGCAATCTCTTAGAGGATTAAATCCCACTGATAATTTGGATGGGTTTATCTCCGATGAAGATTTAAAAGAAATAAAAAAACATAACAATAAACCTTTAGCATTGCTTCAACTAAATGCTAGTGATATTAAACAACTAAAGGAAACTAATCAGTTAGATATTTTTTCTCAATTGCAATTGGACAATACATTGATTAGACTTTGTGATGCTCAAGGGAAATCGGAACGAATAAAAACAACAGTATTTCCTGTCACCTATCGCTTGTTTCTTCATGCCATTATATACCTTTTTGTTGTCACGCTCGCCGTTGCTTTACGTGTAGATGGTTTTTTTGAAATCCCACTGCTAGTTGCCATTTCATCTGCATTTTTTTTATTAGAAAAATCTGCTACACATATGCAAGACCCATTTGAGAACAAGCCAACAGACACTGCAATGACTTCTATTGCAAAGACTATTGAAATAAATATTAAACAGCTATTAAATGAAATCGAATTAACAATACAAGAAAAACAGGATAAATTTTACTTATTATGAAATATAAAATAAAAATGAAAACATTAACAAAAGAAATGCAAACAGCCACAACATCTTCAATGGCTTTAAATCTATTAATTGAAGGCAATAAGCGATTTGTAAATAATCTTAAGATTAATCGTGATCTTTTACAACAAGCAAACGAAACCACAGACGGGCAGTATCCCTTCGCGGTTATACTTAGTTGCATTGATAGTCGAACTTCTGCCGAGCTGATCTTTGACCAAGGACTTGGTGACATTTTCAGTATTCGTATTGCAGGAAACATAATTAATGAAGACATCTTAGGGAGTATGGAATTTGCTTGTAAAGTTGCAGGTTCAAAAATCATTGTGGTGTTAGGTCACACTAAATGTGGAGCTGTAAAAGGCGCTTGCGACCATGTAGAAATGGGCAACTTAACAGCATTGCTAACCAAAATTAGACCTGCGGTTGATGAAGAAACTCTAACAACAGAAAATCGTAATTCTAACAATTCAGTTTTCGTAGAAAATGTTTCAACCATAAATGTTAAGAGGACAGTAAAGTCTATTATGCACCGGAGCATAATCCTTAAAGAAATGATTGAAAGTGGCCAAATTGGAATTGTTGGGGGCACTCACGATATCTCAACTGGAGAAGTTATTTTTTATCCTGAAACTATGAATTTAGGTTTGTAATAAATATTATATGCCCAACAAATAAAACTCTTTTTCACAAATGAAAAATAATAAATTAAAAAATGTCCTATTTGGATTAATTTTAACTACAATAATTTCAAATTGCACGACAACAAGAGTCGTTTCCTTGACAAAGTGTGAAAACGAATCAATTGAATTGTTTACGACTAAGTTGCCAAACAGAAAATATATTGAAGTTAGCTACATTCAGACTGATGGCGCCATTTTTCATACACCTCAACAGTTACTTAACGGACTAAAAAAGAAAGCGACCGAATTAAAAGCTGATGCAGTAGTTAATATTAAGTATGACTTTCAAGCCTGGTATCCGGTTGTTTCAGGGATAGCAATAAAATATAACGACAATTAGTCTTGACAATACTATTAACTGAATTAGACGACACTCTAAGAATATATAACTAAATGCGAGTTTTAGTGTTGCAGAAACACTTATTTGTTAATTAAACATTAGTTTTTAATAAAGTTTGTTTTAAATTTATGACTTATAATTAGATGCAAAAATAACGAATTGAGAATAAATGAAGTAAGGTTAGGTAGTTTAAGCAGTTTTATTAGCTTTTTTTTGACTCAAAATTTGAGTAATAGATTCTATTATTTTGTTCGCTGAAAAGCCACATTCTTCATACAATTCTTTTTGTTCGCCGTGTTCTATAAATTTATCTGGAATTCCTAAACGGACAACTTTCGAGTTGTAATTATGGTCAGCCATAAATTCTATAACTGCACTTCCCATTCCACCTTGAATACAGCCATCTTCAACCGTAATTACTAATTCATATTGGTTAAACACTTCGTGTAATAGTTTTTCGTCGATTGGTTTAATAAATCGCATGTCGTAATGAGCAGGATCAATATTTTGTTTGTTTAGCTCTTCTACTGCATTAGTTACAATATTTCCGGGGTGTCCTATGGATAAAATAGCTATTTGATTTCCTGATTTTATCTTTCGGCCTTCGCCAATATTTATTTTTTTGAAAGGCGTTTTCCAATTTACCATTACGCCATTACCTCTGGGGTAACGAATACTAAAAGGACCTTTAACTTCATCTAATTGAGCAGTATACATTAAATTACGCAACTCTTCCTCATTCATTGGGGCAGAAACAATCATATTGGGTATACATCTAAAATAAGCCAAATCAAATGCTCCATGATGAGTTGGGCCATCAGCTCCTGCAAGTCCTCCTCTATCTAAACAAAATACTACTTTTAAATTTTGTAAGGCTACATCATGTATTACTTGATCATAAGCTCTTTGCATGAATGAAGAATAAATATTACAAAATGGTATCAATCCTTGAGAAGCCATACCTGCACTAAACGTAACAGCATGTTGTTCTGCTATTCCTACATCAAAAGCTCTATCCGGCATAGCTTTCATCATAATATTAAGAGAGCATCCCGAAGGCATAGCCGGAGTTATACCAGTAATTTTTAAATTCTTTTCGGCCAACTCAACCATTGTGTGTCCAAATACATCCTGATACTTTGGAGGGAGAGGCGCTTTAGGAATCACTTTAATGATTTCACCTGTATCTTTATTAAATAATCCTGGCGAATGCCAAACTGTTTCATCCCCTTCTTCACTAAATTTATAACCTTTTCCTTTTTTTGTAAGTATATGAAGTATTTTTGGCCCGGGTATATCTTTTAAATCTGTCAACACTTTACTAAGTCTCATTACATCATGACCATCAATAGGTCCAAAATATCTAAATTTTAAACTTTCGAATAAATTACTTTGTTTAAGTAAAGTTGTTTTTACCGCATTTTCTATTTTACTTGCAATTTCTTGAGCGTTTGGACCAAACTTACTAATTTTACCTAGTAAATCCCATACTTTATCTTTTGCCTTGTTATAGGTATGCGATGTAGTAATATCAGTTAAATATTCTTTTAAAGCACCTACATTTGGATCTATGCTCATGCAATTGTCATTTAAAACCACCAGTAAATTAGCATTTTCAACTCCTGCATGATTAAGCCCTTCAAAAGCTAGACCTGCTGTCATAGCTCCATCGCCAATAACAGCAATATGAAATTTATCGTTTTGTTTGTTGTATTTACTCGCAACTGCCATTCCTAATGCCGCACTTATAGAAGTTGACGAGTGACCAACACCAAAGGTATCATAATCGCTTTCGCTTCTTTTAGGAAAACCACTAATTCCGTTATAAACTCTGTTTGTATGAAAAATATCTCTGCGACCAGTTAATATTTTATGACCATAGGCTTGATGACCAACATCCCAAACTAATTGATCGTAAGGGGTATTAAAAATATAATGAAGGGCAACTGTTAATTCAACTACTCCTAAAGATGCACCAAAATGCCCGCCTTTAACCGATACCAAATCGATAATGTATTGACGTAACTCATCACTTAGTTGCTCTAATTGAGTTTCTTTAAGTTTTTTTAAATCGGCTGGTGAATTAATTTTACCTAATAATTCGCCAGGAATAAAACCAGAACCAGTAACTACTTCCATTAAACAAATATAAATTTATTAGTTCAAAAACACAATGTTTTATTTCTTTTATAAAATATGTTTTAATTCAATATTGTTAACGATTAAAAGGATAAAATGTTTAATTATCATATTTTAAGTTTATTTTTTTAATAGAGAGTCAAAAGGAATTCGATTAATAATAGATCGTCCAAGAGTAACCTCATCGGCATATTCAAGTTCGTCTCCTACAGCTATCCCTCTGGCAATTACACTCAATTTGACATGATAAGGAGCAATTTTTCTAAAAATATAAAAAGAGGTTGTTTCGCCTTCCATAGTGGCATTTAGTGCTAAAATAATTTCATTAATTACATTGGCTTCTAATTTAGTAGTTAAGGTTTCGATATTTAAATTTGTGGGAGAAATTCCTTCAAGAGGCGAAATTAACCCACCTAATACGTGATAATGCCCTTTATAAAGCCCTGTATTTTCTATAGCTAAAACATCTCTATAATCTTGAACGACACAAATTGTTTTTTCGTCGCGTGAAGGGTTTACACATATTTCGCATACATCCTGCTCGGATATGGTATGACACTTTTTGCAAAATTTTAAATCGGTTTTTAATTGATTAATAAGTTTGCTTAAAGTATCCGTTTTTTGTTGATCTTGCTTTATTATATGTAATACAAATCGAAGTGCTGTTTTTTTTCCTACACCTGGTAATTGTGCAAATGCATCTACAGCTTGTTCAATTATTTTAGAACTAAATTCCATTGAGTGTAAAATTAATTAATCTATTAATTATTAATTAGTTTAATTATTCACGTAATAATTGTTTAGAACTATTTTATGTAAAAGAGATTTGTTCGAAAAAAATAGAAACATTTGTTTTAAGTTTAAATAATTCAAAATAATTTTTTATAATTAAATGTCGCCTACTTTACTTTTTGTATTTGTAATTTCTTATTTTTTATTGCTTCTGGCTGTTGCATGGGTTACAGGAAGAAATTCTAACAACGCTTCTTTTTTTATAGGAAATAAAAACAGTAATTGGATGCTTGTTGCATTTGGGATGATTGGAACTAGCCTAAGTGGTGTAACTTTTATCAGTGTTCCAGGTGCCGTGGGATTTGGTAATTTTTATTATTTTCAATTGGTATTAGGCTATTTATTGGGTTATATGGTAATTGCTTTTGTTTTGATACCAATATATTACAAATTAAATCTTACTTCTATTTATACATATCTCGAAAAAAGATTTGGAGTTAATGCTCATAAAGCGGGTGCTTTCTTTTTTATTTTATCTCGCTTAGTGGGAGCAACTGCAAGATTATATTTAGTAATAAGTGTACTTCAAGTTTTTATTTTTGATAAACTTAATATTCCTTTTGAACTAACATCTTTTGTTATTCTTATTCTTATTTTACTTTATACTTTTGAAGGCGGTGTAAAAACTATTATTTATACTGATACTTTGCAAACAACCGGTATGTTGTGTGGGCTTGTTATTTGTATTATCGTAATTATTAATTCGATGGGTTTAGATTTTGTAGGGGCATTAAATCTAATGAATGAAAAAGGATTTACAAAAATTTTAAATACCGATATCAAATCAGGGACTTATTTTTTAAAACACATTGTCGGCGGAATGTTTATTGCTATTGCTATGACAGGTCTTGATCAGGAAATGATGCAAAAAAACATCAGTGTAAAAAACATAAAAGATTCACAAAAAAACATTGTGTCGTTCTCTCTGGTTTTGGTAATTGTTAATTTACTGTTTTTGTTTTTAGGAGGTATTTTATATTTATATGCAAACGCCAATTCTATTTCTGTTCCTCCTGACGATTTGTTTCCAACCATTGCGTTAAGTGATAAATTTAGTGGGGCTATTGGAATTATTTTTATTATCGCTTTAATTTCCGCTTTGTTTCCAAGTGTTGATGGTGCAATAACATCAATTACTTCTTGTTTTTGTTTAGATATTTTAGATATAAATAATCGAACTGATAACGAAAAGAACAAAAGAAAGACCCGTTTAAAAGTTCATTTTTCGTTTGCCGCTATTTTTTTTATAATGGTTTTAATTTTTAAAGCAATAAATGATAAATTAATTATAGACTTTATTTTAAAGTTTGCCAGTATTACTTATGGTCCTTTGTTAGGTTTGTTTTCATTTGGTATTCTTACAAATAGAAAATTAAAAGAAAAATTTATTTTGATAGTTTGTATAATATCTCCAGTATTAGTTTTGGGTTTAGATTTAATTTGTAGTCCCGAATGGTATGAGAAAAAACTTCAGCTCTCTTTAGGTTTAAAATCTTTATCAAATTCTATTTTTAATGGTTATAAAATTGGAAACGAATTAATTTTAATTAATGGAATTTTTACATTTTCGGGTTTATACTTTATATCACTAAAACCATCATCTTCTTTACAGGAAAGTAACAATTTAAAAAAGCTTTAATTGAAAAAATTATTATTTTTTAAGTCGGAAAATTTTCTTTTGCTTTTTATAAAATAATCTAACACAATACTTCCTTTGTAAATTAAAGATTTGGTAAAGTTAAAATTTGAAAGTTTTTTATTTTTTTTTCTTTTTGAGATAGAAGATGGAAGATAATAATAGTATGAAAAATGAGCTCTAATTACTGCAATAAAATGGTTTGGTTGAGCTTTTAATAAAAAATTTATTGCTGCAATACCGTCTAAAATAAATCGTAATACTAGTTTTAAAATTAAATTATTTGAAAAATCGTTTTTAGTTATTGTAATTAGATTATTTCTGAAATTTAAAAATGTTTTTTTTGTAGATATTTTATTTAGTGTACCACCTCCTATATGATAAACTTTAGATTTAGGTTCAACGAACACAGAATATCCAATATTCTTTAATCTCCAACACAAATCTATTTCTTCCATATGGGCAAAAAAATCATTGTCAAAACCCTCTACATCCCAAAAGGCATCAGCTCTTATCATCATACAAGCGCCACTTGTCCAAAAAATTTCTTTTGCTTCTTGATATTGTTCAAAGTCATTCTCAATTGTATTAAATATTCGGCCTTGGCAAAATGGATATCCATAATTATCTAAAAATCCGCCTGCTGCACCTGCATATTCAAATACTTTTTGATTTTTATAATCAAGTATTTTTGGCTGACAAGCTGCAATTTTTGAGTTTGATTCCATTAAAAAGAGTAGGGGGCTTATCCAATCTTTTGTTACCTCCACATCATTGTTTAGTAAAATATAATAGCTCGCATTTATCTGTTTTAAAGCTATATTATAACCTTTAGAATAGCCATAATTCGCATCAATTTTTATTACAACAACATTTGGAAAACAATCTTTTAAAAAGGAAATAGAATCATCAGAACTATTATTGTCAGCAATAAAAATTTTAGATTCTAAAGAAAAACTTAAGATAGTTGGCAAGAACTTTTCGAGATAATTTTTTCCATTAAAATTTAAAATAACAACTGCTACTGGTATTTTATTCATGATCATCTCGGGTTGTCGTAAATTTCTTTAAATTGATTAAATTCTGTTCCTTTTGGATCTGTATTATCTGGGTTTGAAATGCCATCATTATTTCGTCTTGTAATTTCAAATTGCCATCTATCATTATAAATTTCACCACGCATATCACTATGAACCATTGTGTAACAATCATCACCTAAATTTTTGTTTACAAATACAAATTTACGATTTGTAAATCTTTGTTTGTTGGTGCCATCAGTAAGAGAATAGTATTGCCATATCTCATAAGGGAAAGTGTTTTGTTCATTTTTTTGTTGAGATCTTTGATTGGGTGGTCCGTATTGTAGATAAACTCTACCACGTTCAGTATAATAGCCTTTTTGTTTACCACATTTAAAATTAGCCATCACGGTTTGTACGTTTTTATAGTAATTAGCCCATAAATTTAGTGGGTTAATAGAGTCGTTTGAACGGCGTTGCCAAAAGTCAATCACAAATTTCTTCATCAATTCAGGTTCTTTTTTTATAGCTTGATTAATAATTCTATCCTTGTCAATTCCATCTGCTATTGGCCATAAACATTCTACAAACATTTTTAGTGTATCGGTATTATTACACCTACCAAAATAATCTACTACATTTTTTATATTGTTATTTTTTATTAATAATTCATTATCAATCATTTTATTTAAACGTTGAAAGAAAATTTTTTGTTGCAAATGTGTTGTGTTATTTTCGTCTTTTAATTCAATCACTAAATTATAATTTCCGCTAGATAATTTACTTATATTTATTTTGCCGAGTAATGGATTTACAGTATTTGCGATTTGTTTTTTAAATGAACCAAATTCATTTAATTTTTTAAGTTGTTGACTTTCCTCAATATAATAATAAAATAAAAAAGGTTTATTTTTTCCAATAATTGTATCGGCATTATACACTTCATAGTAAAAAGATAAGTTTTCTGATGATTCAGGAAAGTAATTGGTATTATATGGAATTAAATCGTATCCACTTTTAGTTAAAATACCAATTGAATTAGTTTTTTTAAATGATTCAACTAATTCTATACTTGAACTTTGGATTTGATACGGTTTAAAATCAATTTTAACTACGGATTCAATTTTTAATGGTTTAATCTTTAAATCATAATTATCGCTTATTTCTATTTGTATATTAAAAATACCATTTTTTAGCGAATATCTTTGAACATCAATAAAGGATGGTTTGATACAAGTGTCGCAAAAAGACGGCCCTATAAGGTTGTATTTGTTTATTTTTACTATTTGTGAATCTTGTATAATTTTTAGAGTGATATTTATTGAATTTTGAAATTGATTATCTTTTTTTTGATTTGATAATGACTTGCTACTAAATGTTAAGTAGGTTTCTAAAAATGGTTGATTTTTAGGGGTATTAAAAACAGCATCACTATAGAAAGCATTAATTTGAGCATAATTTATAAAAGATAAAAGCATCAAAAAAGCCAATGTGATTGGATGTTTAGATGAGTTGAGAAAATAAGTAATTAACATCACTTTAAAGTTAATTTTTTTTTTTAAAGTAGCAGATAATTTAAAAAAAATAGTACTTTTGCGACGGAGAAATGGCAGAGCGGTCTAATGCGGCAGTCTTGAAAACTGTTGTGGGTTATACCACCGGGGGTTCGAATCCCTCTTTCTCCGCATAAAGCAACTTGAGACCCCTGTAACTACAGGGGTTTTATTTTTTTTGGGTGGACACTTGAGTGAAATTTCATTTATTGCATCTCAATTTGCTTTATTTCTGATTATAACATTATGATTAACCTCAATTAGTGTTAATTCTTCTATTTATTTTAATAAAATTAAATCACAAATTATTTATTAAATAAAAAGACGTATTGTAAAACAATAATTTAATATGATAAAAAAAAATTTAAAATAGCTTAAAAATTTTTGGTTAAAGGCAGGCCTATCATAAGTATTACTAGACTAGTGTATTGACAAAAAATAATATGAATTTAAAATAATTGTTAAAAAAAGACCAAATCATAATTTTCCTTTTGATGATTCTTGATACGCTTTAATTTTAGCTTTTATGTTATCTGATGTTAATGATCCAGGTCTTTCAATAGGAGAACCAGTGGCTCTATCCCAAATTAAACTAGCTAAAACGCCTAAAGAACGACTAACGCCAAAAATCACAGTATAAAAATCATACTCATACATGCCATAATGAACTAATAATGCACCAGAGTGTGCATCAACATTAGGCCAAGGATTTTTAATTTTACCTGTGCTTTCTAAAATAGCTGGTGCAACTTCATAAATCATTTGAACAATTTCACAAATATCGTCGTGCTTAATGTATGTTTTATAAAAATCTTGTTGAGCAGTAAAGCGTGGGTCTGTTTTACGTAATACAGCATGTCCATATCCTGGAACAACTTTTCCTTCTGATAAAGTTTTTTTAATATAATCGATGATTTGGTCTTTAGTTGGCAATCCCCCACCTAATGATTCTTTTAATTCCATGATCCATTCAAGTACTTCTTGATTTGCAAGGCCATGTAAAGGTCCTGCTAATCCATTCATTCCTGCAGCAAAAGATAAATAAGGGTCGCTTAATGCTGAACCAACTAAATGTGTGGTATGGGCAGAAACATTACCTCCTTCATGATCAACATGAATGGTTAAGTATAATCGCATTAATCGCTTCATATCAAAGGATTCGTAACCTAGCATATGAGCAAAATTTGCTGCCCAATCTAATTTATGATCTGGTTCAATATGAATATTATTTTTATATTTTCTACGATAAATAAAAGCAGCTACACGAGGTAAACGAGCAATTAAGTTCATACTATCTTCGTAAACATAATCCCAATAATCTTTTTTACTCATGCCTGTAGCGTAAGCTTTAGAGAAAACTGATTCTCGCTGCATAGCCATAATACCAATAACAAATTGAGTCATAGGGTGAGTATCAACAGGTAAAGCTTCAATCACATCAAATACATGTTTTGGAACGGTGCCTCTTTTAACCCATTCATTAGTAATAAAAGAGACATCATCTTGAGTTGGTAATTCGCCAACTAACATTAAATAAAAAATGCCTTCAGGTAAAGGTTCTGTTCCTCCAGGAGCTTTTGGTAATGCTTTACGTAATTCAGGAATTGAATAACCTCTAAATCTAATGCCTTCTTCAGGATCTAATCGAGATGTTTCGGTTACCATACCTGGCATACCACGCATACCCTGATACACTTGTGCTACAGTAATTTCACCGAGTTTTAAATCGCCGTGATTTTTAATAATTTCTTTTATTTCAGAAGTTAAAACTTTTGCTTTAGAATTGAATTTTTCTTTTAAAGGATCCATTTTTATTTATAACTATCGAATATAAATTTACAATCTGAAATTATATAAACAAATTTATTTAATATTATTTTAATTTTATTT